>CAMBYR010000024.1 GCA_945872375.1 uncultured Blautia sp.
GAGAAACCAACCAGACCGTTGGAAGATATGTCCATCAGCTGCAGAAGCCATTGTATCTGTCCGCCGGGTGCAAAACATAAATGCACGGAGCGCAGGGATATTCCGGGAAGTGTGGCATTTGTTCCGTCTGTGGCAGGTCTTATCATAGCCGGCGAGGTAGTGAAGGATCTGACATATATAGAAAGAAAAAGCTGCAATGAAAGATGAGGATCCGGGATATCATAAGGATGATATGGCATATCACTTTCTGGATGATTATGACAGCAGATGGTAAAAAAAACAGGTGTTAAGATATACTATTTTTTTATTGACTCTACAACTATTGTAGAGTGTATGATCTTCTGGTAGAATATCATACGGAAGGAAGGTCATAGAAATCAATATGGAAAAGAACCTTACGACAGGCAGTGTGTTTAAAACTCTTGTATCTTTCTCACTGCCTTTTTTACTATCTTATTTTTTACAGACACTTTATGGTATGGCAGACCTGTTTATCATCGGTCAGTTTCATGGAGTGGAAAGTACTACCGCCGTATCGATCGGAAGCCAGGTCATGCATATGCTGACGGTAATGATCGTCGGACTCGCTATGGGGTCTACGGTTTTGATTGGCAAAGCCATTGGTGCACGGCAGCAAGAGGAAGCGTCCGCTGCCATCGGCAATACGGTCACGCTCTTTATGGGGCTGTCCGTGGTGATCAGCATTGCATTGCTCCTGTTGGTCCGGCCAATTGTTGCCGTGATGTCCACTCCGGAGGAAGCGGTGAGCGGTACAATCATTTATCTGACCATTTGCTTTATCGGTATTCCGTTTATAACGGCTTACAATATTATCAGTTCCATCTTCCGGGGGATGGGTGATTCCAAAAGTCCGATGTACTTTATTGCCATAGCCTGTGCCGCCAACATTATACTGGATTATCTGTTTATTGGCGTTATGAAGCTGGGATCTGCCGGTGCAGCTTTGGGTACGACCATATCTCAAACGATCAGTGTCATTGTGTCATTGGGGATTATCCTGAAAAGGCAGAAGGCGATTCCTTTAAAAAAGGAACATCTGCGTCCTCGGAAAAATATTATGGGCACGCTGTTAAAAGTCGGACTTCCGGTCGCTTTCCAGGATGGGTTTATTCAAATCTCTTTTATTGTGATCACTGTCATTGCAAATTCGCGTGGTCTGAATGATGCCGCAGCAGTCGGCATTGTGGAAAAACTCATCAGTTTCTTATTCCTGGTGCCGTCTTCCATGCTTTCTGCGGTTTCGACTCTGGCCGCTCAAAATATCGGCGCGGGCAGACATGACAGGGCGAAGAAAACCCTGCGATATGCAATCATGCTTTGCGTTTCTTTCGGTATGCTTTCTGTCCTTGTGATGCAGCTGGAGGCGGAACTTTTTGTCGGTCTGTTTTCATCTGACACAGAAGTGATCCGTCTGGGCGGCCAATATATGCGTGGTTACATCTGGGATTGTATTTTAGCAGGTATTCATTTTTGTTTCAGCGGCTACTTTTGTGCTTACGGATTGTCCGGATTTTCCTTCCTGCATAACTCAATTTCCATTGTCTGCGCCCGAATCCCGCTGGCTTATCTTGCATCAAAATACTTTGTGGACACATTATTCCCTATGGGACTTGCAACTTCGACCGGTTCCTTTGTGTCCGTAGTCATTTGTATCTGTGTGTTTATCCGGATGCAGAGAAAGGAAGAAAAAAATGGAGAAAAGCGGATTATTTCAAATCGGTGATATTGCAAAGCTGTTCCATCTGAGTGTGGGTACTTTACGCCATTATGAGAAGCAGGGATTGCTGCAGCCGGAATATGTTGATCCGGAAACAGGGTATCGCTATTACAGTACCCGCCAGTTTGAGAGTTTGAATACCATCCGTTATCTTCGGGTACTGGATACACCGCTGGATCAAATTGCAGAGTTTCTGAAAAACCGTGATATCAATCGTATTCAGGAATTACTCCGTCAACAAAAAGAGACTGTCATCCGAAAACGCAAAGAACTGGAGATTATTGAAAGAAAAATTGATAACCGACTGCGGCAAATTGAGGATGCCGTTTCTTCTGAATTAGATGTGATCCGTTTTGTTACCTATCCGGCAAGAAGAATCACATGGATTCATAATCCGCTGTCGCTTGGATCATATCTTGATCTGGAAGTTCCAATTCGTCAGCTGGAAGGCAGGCAGAAGGACGCCCTGGTCTTTCTTGGAAAAATTGGTGTCGGGATTTCGAAGGATCATCTGATAGCCCGGGCTTATCAGAAATACGATTTGGTATTTATGCTTCTTGACAGGGAAGATGAATTTGAGGGCGATGTTGAGGAGCTTCCGATCGAAACATGTGTTACACTTCGTTTCTGTGGAAGTCATGCTGATGCGCCTGATCAATATCAAAAGCTGGCGGCATTTATCGATGACCATAACCTGCAAATTGCCGGTTTCTCTAAAGAAATCACGATGATAGATTATGGAATGACGAATGACACGGACAAATTTGTAACGGAAATTCAAATTCCGATTCATCCCCAATAATAAGCGTAAAGGTTACCAGAGGATTCTGTCTGGCCGACTGTGACATGGCTGAAAAATGCGAGAAACTGTAATGATGGAGTGGTAGAAATATGAATTTATTTGAAATATTCGTCAATTTCAGAAATAGAAAAGATAACCGTAAATGGGCTGTTACAACGGCAACATTTACCGGGAAATATCATATGGCAGCGAAACACCTCTCAAAGGCGGGGTATTATACAGCTGAATACAGAGAATATGAGATACGTTACGAGGCAAATGGTGAATTGCGTAAGGGTTGGTATACGTTTTATCCGGTGCCGGATCCGCTGCCGGAAGAAATCAAAGGTCAGGAAATCATAATACGATACCATAAAAAGAAACCGTATATTTTTGAACATGCAGAAGATTTTTTAATAAACAGTATATAACACTTGACAACAGTACTATACTGTTATATATTGTTTGCAATGAAGGGAGGAAGAATATGAAGCTGATAATCAATCATTCATCCATGCAGCCCATTTATGAACAGATTGTAGCTCAGATCAAAGCGAAAATCATCAGCGGAGAACTTCAGGCTATGGAAGCGCTTCCTTCGGTGCGTACGCTGTCCAGAGAATTGAAGATCAGTGCTCTGACTGTAAAAAAAGCCTATGACTATTTGGAAGAAGAAGGATTTGTGGTGACTGTTCATGGAAAGGGCAGCTACATTTCAGGCACAAATCAGAGTCTTCTTCTGGAGGAACGCCGTCGGGAAACGGAACAGGAGCTGGAGCAGGTCATCCGAAAGGCCAGAGCCGGAGGACTGACAGATCAGGAACTGAAAGAATTATTTGAGCTGATAATGGAGGAATCATTATGATGATCGAACTGCAGCATGTGAAAAAGAAATACGGAGATTTTAACCTGAATTGTTCCCTTCAGGTTCAGGAAGGGATGGTGACCGGGCTGATCGGCGCCAACGGTGCAGGAAAAAGTACAACTTTCAAAGCCATCCTGGGACTTTTGAAAGCAGATTCCGGTGTGATCCGGGTGTTTGGCAAAGAACCGGAAAAACTGACGGCAGAGGAAAAAAGCCGGATTGGCGTGGTTTTGTCGGAAAGCGGCTTCAGCAATTATCTGAAAGTAAAACAGATTGCGGGAATTCTGGAATCCTTATATCCCCGCTTTCAAAAGGGCGTTTTTCTGGAAAAATGCCGAAGGTTTCAGATACCCTCCGATAAGCTTCTGAAGGAATTTTCTACAGGTATGAAGGCAAAACTGAAGGTGCTGATAGCCACAAGCTTCGAGGCACGGCTGTTGATTCTGGATGAGCCTACTTCCGGCCTGGATGTGGTAGCCAGAGATGAAATACTGGATCTTCTTCGGGAATATATGGAAACGGATGGTCGATCCATTCTGATCAGTTCTCACATTTCTTCTGATCTGGAAGGACTTTGTGACGATCTGTATATGATCGACCATGGAGAAATCGTTCTTCATGAAGAGACCGATGCACTTCTGAATTCCTATGGTGTTCTGAAGGTATCCCGGGAGGAGTGGGAAAATCTGGATAAATCCTGTATTCTGCGAGTCAGAAAAGAAAGTTTTGGATATAGCTGTCTCACCGGTGAGAGGGATTTTTATATGGAGAATTATCCTTCGATTGCGATGGAAAAGGGAAGCATTGATGAAGTGATCTTTATGATGATTAAGGGGGAAGTGTTATGAAAGGTCTGATGAAAAAAGATATCAGTCTTCTGCTGGTGAATCGAAAATTATATCTGATGGTACTGGCTCTTGCACTTTTTTATCTGGCTATGGGAGAGGCTATGGAAGGAATTTTCGTGCCCTACATTACGTATATCATGCTGATGCTTGGCCTGAATACCATTGCCTATGATGATGCGGATCGCGGAATGGCGTTTCTCCTGACTCTTCCTGTCAGCAAAACGTCGTACCTCAGGGAAAAGTATGCATTTTGTCTGCTGATTTCTTCTGCGGGCTGGGCAGTTTCCAGTATTTTGCTGATCGTTATCAAGACAGCTGGCGGAAATGCATGGAAACAGACGATCACAGAGTTTGGAATTTCTCTTGTCGTTTATCTTTTGCTGTGTATGTTTCTGATGTTTCTGCTGATTCCCATTCAGCTGAAATATGGTTCGGAGAACAGCAGGATCGCTCTGTTCGGAGTTGTTTTGGTGACTGTCGGAGTGTTTATGCTGATATACAAAGTGTCAGGAATAGATGTTGACGGAATGGACCGGTGGATCACCTCTTTTATTGACAGAAATGCATGGATGCTTGCTGTCGCAGTGGTTGTATTGCTTGCTCTGGTTGGAGTGATTTCCTTCAGGGTCAGTGCCGGGATTCTGGAAAAGAAAGAGTATTAGTTATAAATATCAGACGGAGAAAACTGAATGGAAAAAAATCAGATTTATATGATCAGCGGAACCGCTTATAAAGAGATGACGAAACAGATTTTAGCAGAAAGCGATCTGGAAGGGCTGATCGGAGACCCTCAAAAAAGAATTGCCATCAAGCCGAATCTGGTTTCGCCTTCGGAAGCCTCCTGTGGCGGCACAACGCATCCGGAGGTGGTGGCCGGAATACTGGAATATCTTCAGGAAAAAGGCTTTCGGAATCTTGCGATCATGGAGGGCTCCTGGGTTGGAGACTGTACTTCGGAAGCATATGAGGTCTGCGGTTATCGGGAACTTTCTGAAAAATATCAGGTGCCTTTTGTGGATATGCAGAAGGAAAAGGGAATGTCCTGTGACTGCGGGGGAATGACACTGAACATCTGTGCCTGCGTTGATGAGGTGGATTTCCTGATCAATGTACCGGTACTGAAGGGCCATTGCCAGACAAAAATCACCTGTGCTCTGAAAAATATGAAAGGACTGATTCCGAATTCTGAAAAAAGACGTTTTCATTCGCTGGGGCTGCACAGGCCTATTGCTCATCTGAATGCGGGAATTCGGCAGGATTTTATTGTAACAGACAATATCTGCGGAGATCTGGATTTTGAAGACGGGGGACATCCGGTGGTTATGAACCGGATTCTTACAGCCAGAGATCCTGTTCTTATGGATGCGTATGTCTGTCATATGATGCATTATGAAGTATCGGAGGTTCCCTATGTGATTATGGCGGAAGAACTGGGGGTAGGATGTGCTGATATTTCGAAAGCAGATATTCGGGTGTGTGCGGATCAAAATGTGCTGGCTTTTGAATCTCCGGAAAAATTCAGACTTCCGAAATCCAGAAAGGTCGTAGAGCTTTCTGACGTGGTTGAGGAGGTGGAATCCTGCAGCGCCTGCTATGGATATCTTCTTCCGGCTCTGGATATGCTTCGGGAGGAAGGGCTTTTTGAAAAGCTGGATCAGAGGATCTGCATCGGTCAGGGGTGGAGAAAGAAGCCGGGGGAACTGGGCATCGGCCATTGTACCGCAGGTTTCCGGTGTCACCTGGAAGGCTGTCCGCCTACAGAACAGCAGATTTATGAATTTTTGAAAAACTATATTGAAGAGCAGAAATAATATGTAAGAGGGCAGCTTAAAGGCTGCCCTTAATGATTTTGATGACCTCTTCAATGGTAAAATGACTGGTATTCAGACACAGATCGTACTGGAGCATATCCGACCATTTCTGATCCGTAAAATATTCATAATATGCCCGGCGTTCCTTGTCTATGCGCTTGATCATCTTACGCACACTTTTTTCTTCTCTACCGGTTCGCTCCATCACATTTGCCACACGATCTTCAAAGGATGCATAAATAAAAATCTTTAATGCCTTGTCCTGAAGGATATGATTGGCACATCGTCCTACAATCACCGCGTTTTCCTTATCTGCTGCCTCGAGGATGATTTTTCTCTGAACATCAAAAAGCATGTCATTCATGGGAACAAAATGATATTCAGGATTCATCTGCAGCTCCTGATCTACAGGGAAAAGCCATGAGCTGGCTTTTCGCTCGTCTACCTTTGCAAGCTCCCCAAAGGGAATCTGTTTTTCTTTGCTTGCAATATCGATTAGTTCCTTGTCATAAAACTGATAGCCAAGCTCTTCGGCAAGCGCTTTTCCGATCATTCGCCCGCCGCTTCCAAACATTCGGTTAACTGTTATAATCTGTTTACTCATAAAGATTCCTCCTTCCGGGATACTTTGATTTGTTTTTATTATACCACATAATACACAAAAATACATCTGAAAATACTGAAAATATGTAGATAATAACGAAAAAACAGAAAAGAAAACGGAAATGCTTTTATAAAAGACAGCAACTGTATTTTCGGAAAAATTACGGAACTGTTAAATGATACTGGCATTTCTATGTGTTTTCTGTTAAAATACAGATGTATCTCTGCGAAACAGAGAAAAATAGTCAGAGAAAGTTTGTTGCTGTGAAGGTACTGAACAGTTACGAAAGTTTGATCTGGAAAGGATAATCATATGCTGAAGATCAGAAATTACATAAAAGTAAAAAGTATCGCTGAGGCTTATGAATTGAATCAGAAGAAAACGGCCTGTATTCTTGGCGGTATGGTATGGCTGAAAATGGGAAATCGAAATATTTCCACAGCGATTGATCTTTCCGGGCTTGGCCTGGATACGATTCAGGAAACAGAAGAGGAATTTATTATTGGATGTATGACTTCCCTGAGAACCCTGGAGACAAATCAGGCTCTTCATGAGTTTTCTCATGGGGCAGTCAAAGAAAGCCTTCGTCATATCGTAGGAGTACAGTTTCGCAATTGTGCTACAGTGGGAGGCAGTATTTATGGAAGATACGGATTTTCGGATGTACTGACCATGCTGCTTGCCTTGGACACCTGGGCAGAATTTTATGAGGGAGGAAAGATTCCTCTTTCCGAGTTTGTGAACATGAAGAAAAACAGGGATGTCCTGGTAAATATCAGGATCAGAAAAACACCGGTATTTTGTTCCTATAGGAGTCAGAGAAATTCAGAGACCGATTTCCCGGTGCTTGCCTGCGCAGCATCGCTGTTGGGAGAGGAGACGAGAACGGTAATCGGTGCCAGACCGGGACGTGCCATGATCGTGGGCGATCCTTTGGGAATTCTGAAAAATTTCAGGGAAATGACAAATAAGCAGAGGGCGGCTGCCATTGCGTCCTATGCGGAATATGCAGCAGATCATGTTCCCACAGGCAGCAACATGCGCGCTTCTGCGGAATACAGAACAATGTTGGTAAAAGTTCTTGTCAGAAGAACATGGGAAGCAGTAGGAGGGATGAAGAATGAATATTAATTTCTGGCTCAATGGTGTCTGTATCAACTGTGAGGCGGAGCCGGACATGATCCTTCTGGACCTTCTCAGAGAAAAGGGATGCTACAGTGTAAAAAGAGGGTGCGAGACTTCCAACTGCGGGCTCTGTACGGTCCTGATGGACGGAACCCCTGTTTTATCCTGCAGCATTCTGGCTGTCCGCGCAGAAGGGCACAAAATCACAACACTGGAAGGCATGCAGAAAGAAGCAGAAGAATTTGGAAGCTTTCTGGCAGATGAAGGAGCAGATCAGTGTGGATTCTGCAATCCCGGCTTTTTAATGAATGTGTTTGCCATGCTTCAGGAACTCAAGGATCCTTCCGAGGAAGATATTCTGGAGTATCTGGCAGGAAATCTCTGCCGCTGCACCGGATTTGCAGGACAGACAAGAAGTATTCTTAAATTCCTTCAATACAAAAAAGAACAGAAGGAGGCAGACAACGCATGAAATATGTGAATCAGCCCGTTCGAAAAAGTGACTCCATGGCGCTGGTAACCGGAAAACCGGTGTACACCGATGATATTTCGCCAAAGGATTGTCTGATTGTAAAAATTCTTCGAAGCCCTTACGCGAATGCATGGATCGAGGAGATTCGTACAGGAACCGCACAGCAGACAAGCGGAATTGCCTGTGTCTATACGTATAAGGATGTACCTCAGAAACGGTTTACTCTGGCAGGACAGACATATCCGGAATTCAGCCCTTATGACAGACTGATCCTGGACCGCCATCTCCGGTTTGTGGGAGATGCGGTGGCAATCGTTGCCGGAGAGACGGAAGCTGCCGTGGATAAGGCACTCAAAAGAATCAAGGTAAAATATCGTGTGGAAGAACCGGTTCTGGATATTCATACAGCAAAGGACAATGCTGTTCTGGTACATCCGGAGGAAAACTGGGAGGCAAAGGTTTCGTTTGTCGGCGCAGACAACAAAAGAAATCTCTGCGCGTCTGGAAAAGAAGAAAAGGGTGATGTGGATGAAGTCCTTTCCAGATGTAAATATACCGTAGATCGTGTTTATCATACAAAGGCAAATCAGCAGGCTATGATGGAAACCTTCCGGAGCTACTGCTATATTGATCATTTTGGAAGACTGAACGTGGTGTCTGCCACACAGATTCCTTTCCATGTACGGAGAATTCTGGGCACGGCGCTAGATATTCCTTCTTCCAAAGTGCGTGTCATCAAGCCCAGGATCGGCGGTGGATTTGGAGCAAAACAGACGGCGGTATCGGATGTTTATCCGGCCTTCGTTACCTGGATGACCAAAAAGCCTTCAAAACTGATTTACTCCCGTTATGAATCGCAGATCTGTTCTTCGCCCCGTCATGAGATGGAGATCCGTGTTCGCGCAGGTGCGGACGAAAACGGCATCATCAGGGCACTGGATGTTTATTCCCTGTCAAATACAGGGGCATATGGGGAGCATGGCCCTACGACAGTAGGATTGAGCGGTCATAAATCCATTGCTCTTTACCGCCATACGGAAGCGTATCGTTTTTCCTATGACGTAGTTTATACAAACGTTCAGGCTGCCGGAGCTTACAGAGGCTATGGTGCTACACAGGGAATTTATGCGGTGGAGTCTGCTGTCAATGAGCTCGCTGCTGAAATGGGAATGGATCCTGTAACAGTTCGCGAAAAAAATATGCCTGTTGAGGGAGGCCCCATTCCGGGATATGGAGACTGCGGCGATATTGCACCAAGCTGTGCCATGGACCGCTGCATGGAGCGTGCTAAAGAAATGATGGACTGGGATGCCAAATATCCCTGCCGTGACATGGGAAATGGAAAGGTCCGCGGCGTGGGTGTGGCCATGGCCATGCAGGGCTCTTCCATTGGCGGCGTGGATGTAGGCGGAGCTGATCTGAAGCTGAATGAGGATGGCTCCTATACGCTGGGCCTTGGATGCAGTGATATGGGCACAGGATGCGATACGATCCTTGCGCAGATGGCTGCAGACTGCCTGAATACGCCAATGGAGAATATTGTGGTGTTTGGTGTCGATACTGATATTTCTCCCTATGATTCCGGTTCTTATGCTTCTGCAACCACCTATACTACAGGAAATGCAGTTATTCAGGCATGTGATTCGCTGATCGAAAAAATCAGGACTCTGGGAGCACAAATGCTGAATGTTGCTCCGGAAGAGACGGAATTTGACGGGGAAGCTGTGACAGCGGGGGAGAAAAAAGTATCTCTGAAAGAAATTGCGATTAAGGGAACCTGTGGAAACAGTCAGGAACTTCAGGTTACAAGAACCTTTTCTTCGCCTCTTTCTCCGCCTCCGTTTATGGTTGGGATGGCAGAGGTGGAGATTGACAGGGAAACAGGAAGTACCAGAGTCGTGGACTATGTGGCTGTGGTAGACTGTGGTACACCGGTCAATCCCAATCTGGCACGAGTACAGACAGAAGGAGGAATTGCGCAGGGAATCGGTATGGCTCTCTATGAGGATGTGCAGTACAGCCCGAAGGGAGCAGTTCGGAATAATTCCTTTATGCAGTATAAAATTCCTTCCAGGATGGATATTGGATCCATTCGTGTGGATTTCCGAAGCAGTTATGAAAAGAGCGGTCCTTTTGGAGCAAAATCCATAGGAGAACTGGTGATCGACACACCGTGTCCGGCAATCATGAATGCCATTTACAATGCGTCAGGTGTGCGGATCCGGGAACTTCCCGCTACTCCGGAAAAGATTGCCATGGGAATCCTGGAAAATGAAATGAAAGTGCAGAATTGATATGTATGAAATAATGAGAGCCTGCGCAGGGCTGATCTGTCAGCTTCTGATCTATTTTATGATGGGAAGCCTCCTTCTGAGGATTCTGAAGGTAAGGCAGGAAAACTTTCTTGCGCTGATATTTGGATTTATATTATATTTTACATGCTTTGAAGCGGCAGCCGTTCCTGCTACCCTTGCATGGGTGCCTCTGAAGGTATTTTCCTATGGATGGCTGGCGTTTCTGCTGGTGATCTGCCTTCTTTCTGTGATTTTCTGCAGTAAAAGATGGGCGGAGCATCTGAAAGAAGAAACCCATATCTGGGAGGAGCATTCCGGAATGCTCCTCCTCGGAGTTGTCGTGGTACTGGTTCAGGGCTTTGTGGTGTTTTTTTATAATGACAGTTACATGGATTCCGCATATTATGTGGGAGTGACCTCAACCTCCGTTTATACAGGGCAGATGTGGAGACAGAATCCCGAAACAGGAAGAACACTGACGACATTTCCTTATCGGTATGTGTTCTCCTCCTATCCTATCCATAATGCGGTCTGGAGTGTACTGCTGAACATTCATCCGCTGATTCAGACAAAAATGATCATGTCTGTGGTTCATGTGCTGATTCAGAATATGATCGTATACATTACCGGAATTTTTCTTTTTGACAATGACAAAAAGAAGGCTGACCTGATGGTGTTTTTCGTATTTGTTATTCAGATCTTTTCTGATACGATGTATACGCAGGGTACCTTCTTTTTCACCAGAACATCGGAAGGAAAATCCTTCCTGGCAAATGCATTTGTGTTTATGGTTCTGATGTTCTGTGCCTGGTTCTGGAGAGAAGGCAGGCAATGTGTGTGGTGCGGAATGTTTCTGCTGGCCTTCAGCTCCATGGCTTTCGGAGGATCCGCCATGACGCTGGCGGCTGTGATGCCTGCGGCAATGCTGCCTGTGATCTGGATCAAAAAGAAATACGCCCATATCCTGTACCTGGTTGTCTGTATGCTTCCGTTTTTGCTGTATTTTATACTTTATTATGGCGGAAGAGCCGGCGTGATCCCGCTGGCAGCATCATAGAAAGAAGGAGGCAGAACGATGACAGGTGTATCAATTGATGAACATGGCCTGACCTATGTCTTTATATGTCTGGAAAAATACTGGTCCGGATGCTGGTTTCCCTGGCTGTTTCTTTTTGGATGTGTGATTGGAAGAATATTTTACAAAAAAAAGACAGGGCGGATCTTCTGGGGATATCTTGTGACTTTGTGCCTGACAGTATATAATCCACTTATTGTGAATCTTGTTTTGTCAGTGCTGAAATTCAACATGGAATATTACCGCTTTTTCTGGCTTCTTCCGGTGGTACCGGCTCTGGCCTATTATCTGGTCACGATTTCTTACCTGCCGAAGTGGACAGGTGTGAAGGTCATTGTGGCATGTACCGGTGCGGTTCTGATCATGATCCTTGGCAATCCTATGGATACCGTAGCAGTGGATTACAAATTCATTGACAATCCCTACAAGGTACCGGACGACCTGGAAGAGGTCTGTGCTGCCATTCATCAGTATTCGTCCAAAGAAAACCCCAGGGTGGTGCTTGATCTGGAACTGAATCTTTATGCCAGACAGTACGATCCTTCACTGAGAATGGTGCTCAGCAGAAATGCGGTGCTTTATCGAAGCGGTTCGACATCACTGAGTGTGGATACAAAATCAGACAGCTACAAACGGCAGAAGATACTGATGGATATTCTGTATTATCATGTGAATTTTGATATTACAAGATTCCGCACGGCATTGATGGAAACAAAAACCGATTTCTTTGTCGTACCGATTGAATACGAATTTAATGATTTTCTGGTGGAGTCCGGCTGTGTGGAATGTGAAAGAACCAGAGAAAGGATCCTTTATCATTTTGACTGGGCGGCAGAATTGAAAAAAGAAGAGAAAAAGAACGAAGAACAGGCAGAAGAACGGGTTGTGGATTCGGATGTTGTTCCGATGGAGGAACAGCCTGTTCAGTAAAGAGATGAGGATACGGAATGACAGGCAATAAGAAAAAAACGAATCCTGTGCTGGTTTTAATCGTTGTGATGATGTGCATTCTTCTCGGTGCATTTCTGAATAAATCATCGGCCGAGTACAGTACGGGATCAGAAGGTGTCAAGCCAAACACCATTGTTGCGGAAAAAACGAAAGATAAGACGGATACTGCAGAAAAGAATTCGTCTGAGGATACAGAAGAAAAGCTTTCTCCTGCCGAGGAGGAAGCACCTGAGCCTACGGTGACTCCAACCCCGACACCTGCTCCGACTCCAACTCCGACTCCGGCGTTTGAGGCATCTCCGGAGGCATCGGTGGGGGTATGGACACCAAATGGCTCCAGATGGATGTTTTTGGTAAACGGAACGCCGTATTATGGCTGGCTTACTGATCTGGACGGAAAACGGTATTATATGGATCCGGATGGAAACATGCATGTCGGCTGGCTGGATGACGGAGGAAAACGGTACTACATGGATCTGGATGGAATCATGCAGACAGGAACGGTGACGATCGATGATGAGAAATACCAGTTTCTGGAGGATGGTTCCCTGAAAGGATATGAGGCCGGGGAAAATGCTTCGGAGGAGGTTTCTCCTGCACCCGAAGAGGCTTCTGATCAGGAAACACCTGTCCCGGAAGCACCGGCAGCAGAGCAGAAGATGGTTGCTCTGACCTTTGATGATGGCCCCAGTTCTTTTACCAACCGTCTTCTGGATTGTCTGGAGGCCAATAATGTAAAAGCAACCTTTTTTCTGGTAGGTACGGAGGCTTCGTATTTTACGGAAGAAGTAAAGCGTATTGCATCTCTGGGCTGTGAACTGGGAAATCATTCCAATTCCCATACAGATTTCACAACACTGGATGCGGGCAGTATTCAAAACGAGATCAGTAAGGTGGATGAACTTGTTATGGAACTGACAGGGCAGACCACCACTGTGCTCAGGCCGCCCTATGGCTCTTATAACAGCACAGTTGCATCTCTGGTGAATCTGCCGATGATCCTGTGGTCTATTGATACGCTTGACTGGGAAACACAGGATGCACAGAAGATCGTCGATGCGGTCATGTCAGAGGTAAAGGACGGATCTGTCATTTTAATGCATGATCTGTTTCCTGAAACGGTGGACGCAATAGAGATCCTGATCCCCAGATTAAAAGAAGAAGGATATACTATGATGACCATTCATGAGCTTGCTGCCGCGAAGGGTGTAGAGCTTCAGCCGGGAACAGCATACAGGTTTTTCGGTACGGAAGAAGAGTGACTTTGTACAAAAAAACAGTACATAAAAACAAGACCTCAAAATCATCTGATCAGATGAATTCTGAGGTCTGTTTTTTTCTGTGTGTATTTTTTATTTCAGAAGGCTGCTGTGAATATATCCGGAGGTTCCCTGATAATCCACCTGAATCCATTCGCCGTCTTCACCGGTTTTGGTAACTTCGGTACCTGTCAGCAGAACATCAAGGACTTCACTTTCAGAATCCGGCTCCGCTCTGAAATTGCAGTTATCTGTGACTGTCATGGTTTCTCCGTCAGCAGCGGGAACAGAGACATCCGCTTCTTCTCCAAGCCCTTCCAGAAATGCCTTCAATTCCGGATCTGCAAGCTGAGCTTCCTCGTTTTTCTCTTTGATTTCTACCGTAAGCGCCATTACATCATCTTCTTCACGAAGCTGATTGGTATAAGCAAGAATTTCTTCGTCTTTCTGTGCATTTCCATCGATCTTCAGACTGCCGTCGCTGTCTGTGATCACGTAAAACCAGCTCAATGCCGGCACAGGGGTATCAATACCCTGACAAATGAAATTATAGGAAGCATATACCACATAACTGCCCTCTGTAAGCCCCTTCTTACTGTAAACATCCTGGACTTCATATCCAGTAATATACTCCCGTGAGTTTGTGATTCTTGCTTCGTCTGCCCCGGAAAGATCATTTTCCAGAGTACGCAGCAAATCGATGTCTTTGTCAGTAAGCGCTTTGTAAAAGCTGGTAATCAATGCAGAGATTTCTGCATTATTCTTTTCCATGGGATTGGTATCTTCTTCTTTCTTCCCGTCGTTTGTCTCCCCATCACTATCCGGAGAAGAAGGAACATTTCCCTGGTCATTGTCCTCTGTTGGCTGTTGTTCTGTGTTATGCTCTTCCGGACTGGAATTTCCCTTCTTTATTCCAATACATGCGCGAACACCAAAAAACAGGACAACAACGATTAACAGAATTGCTCCGCCAAGCATGAAGTAGCGAAGGTTATCTGATAACCATTCTCTGAAATCATCCAAGTTCTTGTCCTCCT
>CAMBYR010000025.1 GCA_945872375.1 uncultured Blautia sp.
CTGTCACGATTGCATCGATATCATCAAAATGGGCAAATTTATAAGAATCGTTGAAATAAAACTTATCTTTTTCCATGATCAGATAAACATGACGGCTGCTGGCAATGGCAGCTTTCTTCGTCAGTCCATCCTCCACCCCGAAAGTAGTGACCGACGAGTCCGTCATATCCAGACCGCAGGTTCCGATGAAAGCCCTGTCAAAGCTGTACTGCTTGATCACTTCAATGGCGGCTGACCCCATAAATCCATTTACCGTCCGATACATGATCCCCCCTGTTCCCACAGGAGTGATCATCGGCGAGGCGGCCAGTATCTGGAGAATATCGATCATATTGCTTACGACCACCAGACGTCTTCCGGATTCTGCCAGTAATTTTGCCAGCTTGATATTGCTGGTGGAGATATCCAGAAAAATCGTCTCATTATCTCTGATCAGCTGAAATGCCTTTTTTGCAATGATATCCTTTTTTTCCACATTCACACTTCTCCGGTCAATGACATCTCTGGCCAGAGGATAATCTGCCGATAAAATGGCTCCTCCGTAGGTTCGTTTCAGATGTCCTGCTTTTTCCAGAGTTTTCAGATCCTTTCGGATACAGTCATCCGTTACATGAAATTCTTCGCTGAGCGAGCGCACCTTTACTTTTCCGTATTCCTGCAGTTTCTGCAGGATCGCGTCCTGTCTCTCTTCTGTAAACAAAACTTCACCTCCCCGGTACAGACAGTTTTATACAAGATTGTGAGAATCAATATAGCATCATGCCTAAAACAAGTCAATATTTTCGTCTTATTTCGTCTTGTTTTGCCTCTTTTTTCTTATTTTAAACGATTCTCCTGTCATATTCAACAAAAAAATGGGCCTGAGCCCGCTTTTTTTATTCTTCCTGCCAACCTTTACATATATCCACCCAGGAATCGAAAGAGGAGTATTTCTCCAGCTCGGGGATCGTCAGCTCAATGGCACTGTTGCTGCTTCCGCAGGCCGGAAATACCGTCTCAAATCGTTTCAGGGAATCATCCAGATAAACCGTTACTCCGTCATTCACATCGAAGGGGCAGACACCGCCTACCGCATATCCGACCAGTTCCGTAACCTCTTCCGGCGTCAGCATTTTTGCCTTTGTTCCGAACTGTGCCTTATACTTTTTATTATCCACTTTCGCATCTCCTGCCGCAACGATCAGGATCGGCTTATTCTCTACCATAAAGGACAGTGTTTTCGCGATCAGGCACGGTTCGCAGCCAAGGGCTGCCGCAGCAAGCTCCACAGTAGCGCTTGATACCTGAAACTCCTGTACACGGTCTTCCATTCCAAATTGCTTAAAATAGGTTTTTACTTTTTCCACAGACATAATTAATTCCTCCTTTTCGCTTCCTGTATCATACCCCATTTTTCGAAAAATGAAAAGAAGGCTTAAGTAAAACCCACCAGCCTTCTTTCCTGTTTTTTATTCGTACTGTTTATTCGTCACCCATCGGCATTTCAAACTCGTCTGTGACGATAACCTCTTCGTCTGCATCCTCCACAACAGGTGCCGGAATAAATTCTTCCAGATACACATCTTCCCCTGCACCGCCAAGAAGTGCCGGGAGGTTCAGGATGATTCCATCCAGATTATACGGCAGCTTCAGTGCAACTGCACTTCCGACCTTCTTTGCGTCTTTTTCCGGAGTGATATGAAGAACCATGCTGAAATCCTGTCCCATGGTGGAAACCATACCACGATCACCGCTCTTCAGCTTGGCCACAGACTCATCGTTTACAAATACTTCAATCTGATAGGGAGCCTCATAGACGGTTCCGTCAACTTCAAGATCCTTATTATCAAAATATACCGTATGGCCACGGCCAATCACAAACATTGCCGCAGCAATCGCAATCAGAACAGCGATCGAAATAATACGGATCAGGAGTGTTTTCTTTGATTTCATTTGTTTTCCTCCTCCAGCTGTTCCTGTTTTAACTGCTCACTTTCCATACTCTTTGCCTTGCGTTTATTTGTCTCATACATTACCAGAGCAACCGTAATAACCGCATATGACACGAATACACGGAAGTATTCACCGATCATGGAGTCGCCTGTGATTGCTGCACCGGCACGAGGTGCCACGATGAACATCAGGTGGAACAGAATAACACCAAGGAATACGTTTCCGATGGAAGCCTTATCAACGGATGCACCGCCCACAAGCAGCGCTGCAATACAGAACATACCGATCTGTGAGTGAGAGCTGTATGTAGCAATATTACCCATGTTCTGCAGGTAGATGATCATACCGATGCCTGCGAGAACTGTTGAAATAATGATGGAAAGGATTCTCGTACGCTCCACATTGATTCCCGCATCACGTGCAACTTCCATATCCTGACCTACCGCACGCATATCCTGGCCCAGCTTTGTTCTGCGGAACCAGATGATGACGAGACACAGAATACCGATGATGATAAAGGTCATCACAGGAATCTTCACTCCGCCGATCGTCAGCGGAATCAGGTTATCCAGCTTCTGGCGCATTTCCAGAAGGCTGACGGTGTTTCGGATTCCATAGCCTCTTGGAAGCTTGATGGAGGAATGCTTGATCGGAATAATGGAACCCATGAGATACAGAACCACAAGCTGATAAACACCATTGATAAAATAGCTGATAATATAGCTTGTGATCATCTCACGGCCCTTTGCCATATTCAGGATCTTTCCGCAGAATAATCCAAGAAGAATGGAAATCGGCACGGAAATAATCATTGCAAGAACCATTCCCGGAATGCCGACGATCTGCCAGTCGGACACAAGGATCAGTCCGATTTCTCCCGCCATAGCCCCCAGTGTCATACCGAAATTCAGACCCATACCGGCCATGATCGGTATGAGGAGCGACAGGATCAGGAATGCGTTTCTGCCCATACGGGTTACGATTTCATTGATCAGATAGCTGGGTGAAAGTCCTGCCATCGGGATGCAGACCGCACAGATCAAAATAAACAAAATCGGAACGGAACTTCTCTGAAGAAATGCTCCGACTTTTCCTTTCTGTATCGTTTTTGTACCTGTTTTCTTACTCATTTTGCCCCCTCCGTCTTCCTCGTCAGTGCATAGAGAATCATGCCGTTTGAAACGATAATACGGATGACTTCACTCATATCCATGTGGATCATATTATTCATGACAGTTGGCGTCATGGTAACGATACCCTGGAACAGGATGGTTCCGATGATAACGTTCATAATGGTTGCCTTGTTGACTGTCGCTCCGCCAATCAGAATCGCGGAAACTGCCGGAAGAGCCATATAGAACGGCGCCATGTAAAGCTGTACAAAACCGAAGCCCTGTTCATACACCAGAATGCCGACTGCAGCAAGCCATGTGGACATTACCACAGACAGGAGACGCATCTTATCTACGTTGATTCCTGCCGCACGTGCAAATGTGGGGTTGGAGCCTACTGCTGTCATTGCAGTACCTGTCTTTGTATGAAGGAATGCCCATATACCAAGAGCCAGAACTGTAAAGAATAACAGGGTACCTACCGGAATATCCAGATTTCCGATACGGATTCGAAGGAAGTTCGCAAGAACCTCATTGTAATATCCTTCCAGAGAAATCGTTGTACGAAGTCCCTTTCCGGAAAGACCCCAAACCATGTTCGGGCTCTTATAAGGAAGGATCAGCCACATCATACACATCAGGGAGACGGAAGAGAATCCCACATAAGTAGCGATCATCATTTCTCCGCCTTTGATCTTGTTCAGCAGCCATCCGTAAACGGTTCCAAGAACAAGTGCAAACGGTGTGGCGATCAGAATTGCCATCACAAAGGACAGCGGTCCTGTAAAACCAAATTCAATAGACATGGTGGCACCCAGAAGTCCGGAAATAATTCCCAGCGGGAGACCAAAATTCAGGCCGCAGCCGGAATGCACCATCGGCACCATCGCAAGAACAAGGATTCCGTTCCAGCTGAAACGTGCAATGATATTCGACACCTGTGTCGGAAGATCTGCCCCGACAAAGGGTGCCAGAATCAGCAGCAGGAGCAGGAATGCCGTAATGATCAGTCTGGGAAGGCCATAGCTCTCTACAAGCTTTCCGAACCAGCTCTTTTCTTTTTTATTAATTGCTTTCTCGTTCATCCCGTCCTCCTTATATAACCTGGCTGAGCATCAGCGCACCCAGTTCTTCCACAGATGAAGATGCAGGAAGGATCCCTGCGATCTTTCCGCCGGAAACAATCGCAATACGGTCACAGCTCTGACGAAGTTCTTCCAGCTCTGAGGATACGATTACAACCGTAACGCCATTCTCACGATTGAATTTTTTCAGTGCGTCAAGCACCAGTGCCTTTGCACCGACATCAATACCTCTGGTAGGCTCTGATACAAACAAAAGACGAGGTTCCAGTGCAAACGCCTTTGCCAGGCAGACCTTCTGCTGATTACCTCCGGAAAGCTCTTTTGCCTTCTGTTTGGAACTCGTACACTTGATCGCAAGCTCTTTGATGTACTGATCTGTCACAACCTTAATGGCCTTCTCATCACGCCATTTGATCAGTCCGCCAAGATAATTTTTCAAAAATTTGTTCTGAATCTGCATTGCAGGGAATGCGATGTTCCACTCCAGCGTTTCATCAAGCAGGAGTCCCACACCACGCCTGTCCTCAGACACAAACGCAAAGGAAGAATCCAGACACTTCTTTGGAGCGTTCAGCGGAATATCTTTTCCGTCAAAGGTGATCTTTCCGCCGGATGGATATAATCCCATAATACCGTTGGGGATACCAAGTTTTCCCTGTCCGGCCAGTCCTCCGATACCGAGGATCTCGCCCTCTTTTACTTCCAGATTGACATTCCGCACGGTTTCTCCCGGCATGTCCACCCAGAGCTTTTCAATGGAAAGAATCGTCCGTGCATTCTCGTGATTTCTGGTTTCCAATGCAGCACCGGAATTCTTTACATCACGTCCAACCATCCATTTGGTGATCTGTCCCACGTTGGTTTCCTTTGCAGGAGATTCATTTACGATGTAACCATCACGCATAACAACCACACGGTCACATACGGAAAGAATTTCCTGAAGCCTGTGTGTTATGAAAATAATCGCAATCCCGCGTTTGGCCATTCCTCTGATCGCATCCAGGAGTGCCTCTGCCTCCTTCTCCGTCAGAACTGCCGTCGGCTCGTCCAGAATCAGAAGCTTCAGCTGCTCTTTAGAAAGCTCTCTGGCAATCTCGGTAAACTGCTTATGACCAACCGGCATGTCGCTGATCACCATTTTGGGGTCAATATTTACGCCCATCATTTCGATGGCATCCGCAGCTTTCTTTTCCATTTCGCCGCGGTTCAGTGTATTCATACGCTCTCCGAATATTTCAGAGATCAGATTTTTCTTTTTCGGTTCCCTGTTCAGCAGAATATTTTCCGTTGTGGTAAATCCCGGAATCAGTGAAAATTCCTGATGAACCATGCCGATGCCTGCTTCAATGGCATCGAAAGGAGACTCAAATTTCTGTACTTCGCCATTCAGAAGGATTTCTCCTCCATACCCGCCTGTCTCACGAATCATGTTCGCACCGAACAGAATCCGCATCAGCGTTGATTTTCCTGCACCATTCTCTCCGACAAGTCCAATGACTTCCCCTTCCCGAAGGGTCAGGTTGATGTCAGAAAGAACCTGATTTCCAAAAAAATCCTTCTTGATATTCCGCATCTCCAGGAGCGGTGTATTTTCCATGTTCATGTACCATACCTTTCTAAACGCAGTCATGAATTCATCCTGCGTGTTCCACGATTGTCCTAAAACAAGGGGAAGGAACGGCAGCTCCTCCCCCTATGGTCATATCTCTCAGATTCAGGAATACATTCATATTCCCATTTCCGGTCAGACGTCCGGATACTTAAAATTATTTAATAGTGAAATATTTCTCAGGAACTTCGATTTCTGTGGAGCCCATGTACTGTCCCGGATCTCCCATTACATAAGTATCCTGGTATACAAGGAATACGTTGTCCAGCTTCACGCCTGTATCAGCATTTGTGTAGTTGGATCCGTTCCATGAAGCCTTCGGTGAGAATTCCTGGAAAGCAGCAGAGATATCATCAACGTTTTCAAGCTCGCTCTTGCCGTCGATTACATTCATAGCATGCTGTGCAAGACCTGCGGAAACGGTATATCCATAGGAATATGCCCATGTTCCGAATCTTCCTGCGCCGCCTTTTTCTACAACTGCTGATTCAACCTTTGCAAGGATCTTTTCGAAATCGCCTGCTTCTTCTGTAAGGTCAAGTCCGAGTGCTCCGGGATATCCCATCAGAGGAGACGGAAGGTCTGCTTCGATAAAATATCCGCCGTACTCAAGGAGCTGTTTCAGCAGCGGCTCGGTATGAGCATCGTTTGTACAGAAGTATGCGGAATTCTGGCCGTATTTTTCAACCCATTCCGGAACATGCTCAAGAATGTATGCCTGTGCACCCGGTACACCTACGTCTGTTGTCGGGTCCGGAGCTGTTTCCATAACGAATTCCATTCCGAATTCTTCGCATGCTGCTTTCATAATAGCAACACGGCGGCTCATTGTCTCATAGGACAGATGACGCGGGAAGGAAATATGTACGAAGGTATCGCATCCCAGCTCGTGAGCTGTACGGATGATCAGATATCCACGTGCAACAAAGTCGTTGTTGCAGACAAGGTCTGCTGCGCTTCCGATTTCCGGAAGATCTTCGTGAGATTCTCCTGCGATGCAGAGAATGTCAGGTCTTCTTTCTTTGATCTGACGGAAAGCTTCTGTTGTTCCCGGAACTGCCTGGTTTACAATGATGGCTTTCATATCCGGGTCATCAGAAAGGTTTACGATTGTCTGAATGGTGGTTTCCAGTTCTTCTGTGAAGTTGTCCGGATAGATTGCAAGTGTTACGCGGTCTTCTCCGTACATTGCCTGGAATGCCTCTGCGCCTCGACGGTCATCCTCGGACTGAGATACAGATCCTGTTACAATACCGATGTGATAATCGCCTGCTGCTTCTGTCTCTTCTGCTGCTGCCTCATCACCTGTCTCTTCAACAGCATCTTCTTCCAGTTCGATTGTCTCAACGCTGGCAGCAAAAGCTGTGGTAGAACAGATCATTGCCATAGCAAGAATCAGGCAAAGCAGTGTTCTTAATTTTTTCATGTGCTTCCTCCTTCATGAAATATTAAAATTTGTATATTTTGATATTTTACACCAATTTGCCGCATTAGTCAATTAGTGTAATTTATTTTTTTACATCCCATGTATTTTCTGTTTTTATATGCATTTTGCCACAATTTCCTGCATGGCCTCCCATTTTGCTTCCATATCCGCCACAAGTTTAAACTGCGTCCTGCATCGGTCCAGATTGTGCTCCGGACGGTGAATCTTGAAATAAACGTCTCCCTGAAGATAATCTGCCAGGAACCGCATGCCGCATTCATAGGTCATGACCTTCGCTCCCATGGGAAGAAGCTCGATCTCCTTCTTTGTCAGCTTACCGCCGCAGCCCTCCAGAAAGCCCTTTGTATAGGTTTCGAAAAGACCCAGATCGCAGCTTACCCTGCTCAGATCCTTTTCGTCTTCCGCTGCCGTGCTGGCTCCGAAACGAATGGAATCGCCGAAGTCATTCATGGCAAGGCCGGGCATAACCGTATCCAGATCGATGACACAGATTCCCTTTCTGGTCTTATTATCGATCATAATATTGTTCAGCTTCGTATCGTTATGAGTCACACGCAGGGGAAGTTCTTTTCTGTCCAGAAGCTCCGCGAAGCAGTTTGCCACATCCTCACGTTCCAGAACAAACCGGATCTCCTCCTGAACCTCTGCCGCTCTTCCCATCACATCTTCCTCCACGGCCTTTTTAAAGGCTGCAAAACGGGCTCTGGTATCATGAAAGCCCACGATCGTCTCATGAAGGGTTTCTGCCGGATATTCAGCCAGCAGATTCTGAAACTTTCCAAAAGAATAAGCACTTTCGTAAAAATCCTGAGGCGTTTCCACCTGATCGTAGCAGGTCGCATCGGTGATAAAAATATAGGAACGCCAGAAACCGCCTTCTTCGTCCAGGTAATACGCTTTTCCGTCCACTGCAGGAACAACGTTCAGAGTTTCCCTCCAGGGATCTCCTCCGTTTTCACGAATCTTCTGATTCAGATATCTGGTCACGTTCATAATATTTTCCATGACTTCTTCCGGTTTTGCAAACACATGATGATTGATCTGCTGAAGAATCACCTTCCTGTTTCCCTGTTCCATCTGAAGCTCCAGAAGAAATGTATCATTAATATGGCCATTTCCATAAGGCCTGACATCGACCATCTCCCCATCATACTGAAAATTTTTCGCCACAGCTTCTATCTGTGCTTTTGTAAACTCCGCCATACCGTCTCCTCCTGATATAATTATCCCATAAGATAATTTTCCCCGCTTCACATGAATAGCACTCTCAAAAATAACGTTCTGCGCATTAGGCCAGTTATTTTGCGAACGATGTACCAGGGGATATTACCTGTGAGCGATATTATACCACTTTATTTCATTGGATTCCATATGAAGTTCAAAACGGCTGCCATCTCCCCGGTAAACAACGGTGTCCTGTGGCTCATAGGTGTTATTGACCACACAATATTTTCCATTCTTTACGTATGCGTGAACCTCCACATGGAAGTTGGAGGAAAACCAGCGTTTCAGCTCCTCCTCTCCGTGAGAGCTCCACAGAATGCTTCTGTAAAGGATCCGGCTGTTCTCAAAGCTGTAGGGAAGGCCGCTGATATAAACACTTCTTCCCCGTCCAAAGGAATTGACCGCCATCTGCACTTCTTTTTCTCTCTGGACAAGGATCTCTGCTCCTTCCAGGGCATACATATTCTTTTTCCCTTCTCCGAAATCCACCGGACGGGTGGTATCCGCCAGGATAAAATGCTCCGGATGTTCTTCCCAGTTATATTTGTCATAATTCAGCGTAAATCCCGTTTCCTTTTCCACCCCAAGCAGACCTGCAAGCTGAAGATAGTGTCCCTGATACTGATGCCCGGATGGTTCTCCCACGCCGATAAATCCTCCGCCGTTATAGACAAATTCACGGACAGCCGCTGAAATCACCGGATTTTCCCAGATCGCACCGCCGGTATGAGCAGTATCCCCGTCACCCACATTCAGAATCACATCCACATCTTTCAGGATCTCCCGGTTTTCCAGAATGTCATCAAAGGAAAGAAACTCCACATCAAAGGGAGCGCCGCTGAGCGCTTCGATCACACCTGCATAGCTGTAATTCTGTTTCTGATATAATGCATGGTGAACCATGTGGCATCCCCAGCTTCGATTTTTCCCCCAGCTGTTCAGCACAGCCACCTTTTTCACGCAGTAGGGTATGGTTCCCTTTGCGTTTTCATACAGTTCCCGGAATTCACCGCAGACGCTTTCCACATAATCAATGAAATCCGGAAATTCCAGCGCCAGCTTCAGATAACCGCCGTAACCGATCCGGTCCACCGGCTTACGAAGGATGGCACGCCTTGCCGTCACCCAGTTTTCCTTTGCCTCACGAATGGGGTCGCCCCCTTCATGGAAGGTATCCGGGAAGAAATAGGGAAGAAATCTTCCTTCCGTATACTTCACACCGGGAATATCGGAGATCAGGCGGAGAGTGCTTCCATTTCCCACACTTCCCACCACGGCGTCCAGACCGATGGAGGCAAATTCCGGCATAAAAGGTTCTGTTCCGATCCAGTGATCTCCCAGAAACATCATGGCTTCTTTTCCGCACTCATGGGTGATATCCACCAGCTCTTTTGCAAGCTTCGCCACCTCACGGCGCTGAAAAGCCTGAAAATCCAGAAATTCCTTACCCGGCACACGATACTGATTGTTATAATAGCCCTGGTCAATGATATATTCCGGACGGAACCGATAGCCTGCCTCCCGCTCAAACTGCTCCAGAATATACGGACTCACGGAGGCGGAATAACCATACCAGTCCACATATTTTTCCCGTTTCAGTTCATCAAAGATCAGTGTAAACTGGTGAAAAAACGTGGTATAGCGAATCACATTCACATAGGGATGCTCCTCGCAGAATTTCCGAAGACGTTTTTTGGAATATTCCCTGGTCTTCGGCTGACGTACATCAAAGGTGATCTGATGTTCAAAATCCTTCCAGTCATTTGTCACGGCATTATACATATGCACCGGATCCCAGATCAGATACGCCAGAAAGCTTACCGTATATTCATGAAAAAGCTGCACATTTTCAATCACTACACATCCGCTTTCCCCATCGTAGCTCCACTGCTCTGCAGGTACGATCTCATCGGCGGAACGGTCGACCACTTCCCACCACCGTTTGATATCATCCCGCGTGTTTACCTGCATCAGATCCCCGGAGATTCCCCTCATCAGAGGGATCCGCAGGGTCTTTTCCACAGCCGGGTAAAATCCTGTCATAATATAACACTGCTGTACCTCATCCGGATTTGCCCTGGCCCATTCATTGTCTTTCCTGGTGGTGTAATATGTAGAATAGATTTTGGCTCCCGTCTTTGTCAATTCCTCCGGGAATTCCGTTCCGTCACAGTCACGGATGGCATCTGCGCCCCATCGTTTCAATATTTCAATCGTCTCAGGTACAATATCCACATTCGTTGGAATTGTCACGCGCCCTGTCGTCATATTAGCATCCTTTCCGCTCATACAAAGTCACTTTATTTTTTTCGTTTTGCATTTCCAAATGGACTGTTGTAGATAGCCAGCGCAGCCAGCAGAAATACCAGTCCCAAAAGCATCCAGCCCAGTCCGGCAAGCTGCCCCGTCATTTTCCAGCCGCCGATGACCATAGCAGTTCCAATCACAAAAAATACCGCGATCAGAAGCAGTCTCAGCCCTGCATGTTCTTTCCAGAATTCCATATCCTTCACCTATCCTTTCAAACCGCCCATGGTCATACCCTGTGTCAACTGATTCTGTACACAGATATACAGGATCAGTGTGGGCAGCATTACCAGCACAAGACCTGCGTACATAATTCCATACTGAGCAGCCGACTGCTGTGCCTGCATCAGATTCAGAAGTCCCACCGGAAGTGTCTTTGGTCCTTTGGAGGAACTCATCAGTGTCATGGAAATGATATATTCATTCCAGAAGGACAGAAAATTAAACAGAATGACTGTAATAATAGACGGTTTTGCCATCGGAAAGATGATCTTCCACATGGTCGTTCCGTATCCTGCACCGTCGATATAGGCAGCTTCCTCATAATCATGTGCCAGCGTCTGAAAATAACCGGACAGCAGATAAATGGTAAAGGGAAGCGCCGTAGACGCATATACCACAGCCAGCACCACCAGATTGTTCAAAAGAAAGCTGCTG
Organism: uncultured Blautia sp.; assembly: GCA_945872375.1. Lineage (GTDB taxonomy): Bacteria > Bacillota > Clostridia > Lachnospirales > Lachnospiraceae > Blautia_A. Next base: position 11,374 of record CAMBYR010000025.1, read on the forward strand.
CCGAATACGTTTTTCAGCCACACATCTCCATCCCGCAGCATCAGGAAAACAGGCACCACAATATAGTTCACATTGATAAACAGACCTGCCATGAAACAGATATTCAGCGCTTTCCGTCCTCTGAATTGAAACCGGGACAGGCAGTAGGAAGCAGGCAGCGCGATCAGCAGCAGAAGGAGCAGCGCCAGAGCCGTTACCAGCACAGAATTGAGCATATAACTTCCCATATTTGCCGCATTCCATGCGTCCACAAAGTTCTGCCAGTAAAATCCCGCAGGCAGTGTCCATGGATTTCCATAAAATTCACTGTTTTCCTTGATGGATGCCATAAATACCCATGCCACCGGCACAAGGATACTGATGGCCAGAAGTCCCAGTATCACATAGATAAAGATTTTATACAGACGGTCTCCCGTACCGTCCTGTCTTTTTGCATTCATTCTTCGCCCTCCCTAAAATTCCAGCGGTTCACGCTCAGTCACCTTGTTCACCAGTGCAGAAAGAGCAAAGGAGAACAGGAAGATGATCACGCCTATGGCCATACTGTAGCCATACAGCCCTGCATCTTTCTGGCTGTACATGTAACTTAAGGTTACCTCGGACGCATGGTTGGGGCCTCCGGAGGTCATGGCCTTTACAAACAGAAATGCCATATTGATGGTGGAAATGATAAAGAAAGTCAGAGTTGTACGGATGTTTGTCCATACCAGCGGAATCGTGATCTGAAAAAACTGTGCGATCCTGCCGGCCCCGTCCAGACTGGCGCTCTCATACAGGCTCTGAGGTACGCCGGACATGGAGGCCATGTACATGACCATGTAGTAGCCGATAGCCTGCCATACCATGGCAATGATCAGGCTGACCATAACCAGTTTTTCTCCTTTCCAGAGAATAGGATCCGACATATCCCGAAACAGACCGATAATACTGTTCAGCATACCGTTTTCCGGTTTATACACGGCCGAAAAAATACCGGAAATAACGACTACCGATAAAATATTGGGAATATAAAAAACAATGCGGAAGAAATTCTGTCCTTTGATTTTTTCCCTTGTAAGGATGGCTGCAAATACCAGCGCAAATGCAAACGTGATAATCGTGACCACCACGATCAGAAGAATGGTATTCTGCATGGAACGGATAAAGTTTGCATCCGCCAGCAGCGTCCGGAAATTCTTCAGTCCCACAAAGGTTTCTGTGGGAGTATAGGCTCCCTTTTCAAACAATGACATTCTGAATACATTCAGCGTAGGCAGTATCATAAAAATGAAAAACAGGATCACTGCCGGCGCAATACAGGAAAATAAAAAGGCACTGCGTCCTCTTGATCTTTTCATGCTCTCAAATCCTTTCTGAAAAGAAAGAGCAGGCCGCTGCAAAATGATATGGTCAGAAGTTCTGCTTCCGTCTCAGACCCCCTGGCTGTCAGAAACTTCTTTCTTCATTTTGCTGCGGCCTGCTCTGTGATTATTTCAGGAACGCCTGTGGCATCCCTGCGGCGTGCTCGCCAGCTTTACTGACTTATTTCAGGTTTTCCCGCATCTGATCGCTCGCGGAAATGATACCTGCAGTCCAGTCATCCTCTGTCATATCTCCGGAAACCAGAGAGTTTACCGGATCAAAAAATACAGGACGGATCTCTACACCCGGAATTGCTTCAAATGCTGCAAAGTTGCCCATGGCTGCCTTTGCTCCGTCGTCGTAGATCGAATAGAACATTACATTGTCGCCTTCCAGCTTGTCTGCAATGCCAAGTACCGGCTGAACAGCACCGGATCCTACAAAGATTTCACAGGCGGTATCGCTGTAAAGGAAAGCCAGGAACAATTTCGCTGCATCCACGTTTTCTGCGCCTGCCGGAATCCATGCCTGCTCAAACCATGTATAGCTGTAACGGTCCCCGCCGTCTGCCACTGCCGGAAGAGCGGTCATGCCCCATTCAAATCCATCTGCACGGGGAGCTTCTGCCATTTCGCCCACGATCCAGGTTCCGTTTGGCATAAAGATTGCTTTATTATCCAGAACCAGCTGCTGATTCTGAGTGAAATCCTGATCATTTGCCTGTGCAGGTGTGATCGGGTTTGTGTAGGATGCAAGCTTTGCTACAATATCAAAGCAGGTCTTTGCTTCTTCTGTTTCCCAGATTCCTTCTTCATAATGCGTTGCTTTATCAAAGAACTCCGCACCGCCTGCAGAATACATCAGCGCATAGAAAAACGCATCAAAGTATCCTGTGGTCGGATAGGTAAACAGATAAATGCCCTCTTCCAGAGCCTTGTCGCCAAGTTCCCACATCTCATCCCATGTGGCGGGTATTTCCCAGCCTTTTTCTTCCAGAAGACCCTTGTTGTAGAACAGTCCGCAGGGAGAATAGAACATCGGAGCCAGATACGTCTTTCCGTCACCATATGGATTTGTCAGGGATGTCTCTGTGAAGCCTCCTGCGATTTTGTCGGAAACTGCCGCCTCTTCTCCCGGGACAGTCATGGACAGAACATCTGTGATATCGGCAATCAGATTTCCCTTGATAAACTGCTCTGTGAGCGCTGCTTCACGTCCTGTAGCCAGATGAATCACGTCCGGATATTCTCCGCCCTGCATGGATGGCCCGATCACATCTTCCAGATTTTTGTCTGTGATCAGATCCACTTCGATTCCTGTGAGAGCTGTAAATTCCTCACATACCTGTGTCCACATCTCAGAACCATAAGCAGTCTCGATGGCAGCCACGCTGATAGTCGTCCCTGCATAATCTGCATAAGCATCTTCTGCAAAAACAGCTGTTCCGCAAGATCCCACAACCATACAGGCTGCAAGCGCCGCACTCATGATTTTCTTCATTTTCATAGTTTTTCCTCCATGTTTTTTGTGAAATACCTTCGTTCTTGTTTTCAGGTTAATTTAAGTATACTGGAATACAGCAACAAAACAACCCCTTTGTTGCTCCATTTTTTATATATCTTGCTGTTTTGTTCTTTTTTGGATAATTTATATAAATTACATATGTTTCCTTTGTGCACACCTCACAAAAGCCATGATTTCCAGTATTTATTCCTGTTCTTATGTTTATGCCAACAATTAAAACAATTCTCTTTCCCGTTGTTTTTTCCCGGCACCCCTGCTATAATATCACTATCTTGTTGGCAGTTATTGGCATTTTATGCAATAATTATAAAATCAGTTTCAGGAGAACGATATGAGTACAAAAAGATATGATTTTGTTTTTCATGAAAATCCCGATATCCGGAGTGCAGCAAAATTACTGTATGTAAGCTCTGCCAAATACGGCGGTGACTGGCACAGTACCCCTCACACCCATA
>CAMBYR010000026.1 GCA_945872375.1 uncultured Blautia sp.
AGCTGCTGGAAATCTCCAGGGCACTGTTTTTCAACGCCAGGCTTCTGATCCTGGATGAACCGACCACCGCGCTGAATAACGAAGAGATTGCCCACCTGTTCAGCATCATCCGAAACCTGAAGAAGACGGGTACTTCCTTTATTTTTATCTCCCATAAAATGCCGGAGATTTTTGAAATATCAGACAGGTATACCGTATTTCGAAATGGAGAATACATCGCATCGGGGGATATTTCCGGTATTACGCCGGAAGAAATCACCGGATTGATGGTAGGTGGTTCCTATGCCGCAGAAGAGGTATATGAAACAAGAAATACAGGGGACGTGGCAGTAAAGCTTACGCACTATACAGGTCCCGGTTTTTCAGATGTGAATCTGGAGATCAGAAAAGGTCAGATCGTTGGCCTGACCGGTCTTCAGGGAGCCGGAAGCTCGGAACTTCTGCAGTGTATGTTCGGCGTAACCCGTGCGGAAAAGGGAAGCCTTATTGTTGATGGAAAAAGCATTCTGCCCCATTCGATACACAGTGCCATGAAAGCCGGAATGGGGATGCTGCCTGCAAACAGAAAAGAAAATTCCGTGATCAGTGATATGAGTCTTCTGGAAAATATGTATCTTGCGGAACACACGCTTTCTGCCGGGAAATTTCATATCAGCAGAAAGGCAGAAACGGAAAAATTTGAAAGTTTCCGGAAGATGCTGAATATCAAGGCAGGGGACTGTGACGATTCGGTTCTTTCCTTAAGCGGAGGCAATCAGCAGAAAGTGTTTCTGGCACGATGGCTGAATACCAATGCCGATGTGCTGCTTCTGGACAATCCCACGCAGGGAATTGACGTGGGGGCGAAGGCGGAAATCTACCGGCTGATCCTGCAGTTTGCAAAGCAGGGAAAAACGATCCTGATCAATACGCTGGAAATCCCGGAGATCCAGAAGATTGCAGATTACTGTGTCGTTTTTTATGAGGGAAGGATCGTCAGGATCCTGGATCACAGTGAAATTAATGAACAGACGGTTATGCTGTATTCTACCAATGCAGCAGGAGTATAAGGGGGACGCAAAATGAATCGAAAGAAGGATCCAGTTACAAAATTTCTGTCTCAGTACAGTTTTATTCTTGTTTTTGTCGCTATTTTTGCCGTGTATGCACTGGTGGCACATGGCCTTACCTGGAATGGAGTGATGAATATTTTCCGCCATTCCGCGGTGATCGGTATTATCGGAATTGGAATGGGAATGGTATGTATCACCGGTGAAATTGATCTGTCTGTGGGCTCCATGCTTGCCATGGTCAGCGGTTTTGCTGTTGTGATTTTCAATATTACAGGCAGCATTTTTCTGACATTGCTTTTTACAGTCCTGTTCGGTGGAATCTGTGGTGCAGTGAACGGAATCCTGGTGGGATATGTGGAGATGCCGGCTTTTATCGTAACACTGGCTACCATGCTGATCTACCGTTCCTTTGCCCAGTATTTCTGCCAGATCTTCCCGAAAGACCTGATCGGAGGAGGAAGCTCTGTATACAGAATGTCCAACAAACTGGATGCATACCAGACATTTTATGATTTTGGAAACGGAAAGATTGCCACGGTTCCGATCGTGGGACTGATTCTTGTGATCATTGTGGCAGTCTTTACCTATATCAGTACCAGCACCAAGTACGGAAAGAAGATCTATGCGATCGGAAGCAATGCAAAAGGTGCAGGTCTGGCAGGCATCAATGTAAAGCTGATGAAAGTATCCGTATTCGTGGTCGCCGGTGCCCTTGTGGGAGTGAGCGCGTTTTTGTGGATTGCCATGAATGCCTCCTCTGACCCGGCTACAACGGGAAAAAGCTATGAGATGTATGCCATTGCATCGGCTGTTCTGGGCGGCATCAGTATGAGCGGTGGAAGAGGAAAATGTCTGGGAATCCTGTTCGGAGCCATGTCCTATACGGTCATCGACAAGATTATTGTGGCACTGAAAATGGACTCTCTGATCAATGATGCCATCAAGGGAATCATTCTTCTTCTTGTTATTCTGATCCAGATTATCGGGCCGAAACTGAAAGGGAAAATCCGTCACTGACAGGATAAAAAAACACCTGTGATTTTTTAATCCGTTTATTCTAAAAGGGAAAAAATCAGGGGAGGAAGGTAAAAAGAATAGGAAAAAAGAAGAAAAATAGAAATGTGCGGAAACAGGAAAAACAGTATACTTAAACCATCAAATAAATCAGGAGGAACCAGAAAATGGCAAAAGTTAGAGTTGGAATCGTTGGCTGCGGCGGAATCGCAAACCAGAAGCATATGCCGTCTTTGAAGGCAAATGCAGAATTAAATGAAATCGTGGCATTCTGCGACATCATTGAGGAGCGCGCAGTAAAGGCAAAAGCTGACTACGGTACAGCAGACGCAAAAGTTTATACAGATTACATGGATCTTGTAAATGATCCGAACGTTGATGTTGTACATGTTTGTACTCCAAACGTTGCACACTGTCCGATTACGGTTGCTGCTTTTGAAGCAGGCAAGCATGTAATGTGTGAAAAACCGATGGCTCACTGCACAGCAGATGCACAGAAGATGATCGATGCATGGAAAAAATCCGGAAAGAAATTCACCATCGGATATCAGAACCGTCTGAGAGATGACACCCAGACCCTTCATGCTTCCTGTGAAGCCGGAGAGCTTGGCGAGATTTATTTTGCAAAGGCACACGCACTGAGAAGAAGAGCAGTTCCTACATGGGGCGTATTCCCGAACAAGGCTCTTCAGGGCGGCGGTCCGCTGATCGATATCGGCACCCATGCACTGGATATCACACTCTGGATGATGAATAACTATGAGCCATTATCCGTATCCGGCGTTGTAAACTATAAGCTGGGACGTCAGGCTGATGGCCCGGACGGCAACGTATTCGGACCATGGGATCCGGAAACCTTCGAAGTAGAAGACTCCGCATTCGGTCTGATCAAGATGAAAAATGGCGCAAGCATCTACCTGGAAGCATCCTGGGCTCTGAATGTCCTGAAATCCATGGAAGCATCCACCACACTCTGCGGTACAAAAGCAGGTGCTGAGATTCATCACGGCGGAAGCTATCCGCAGGATGAGCTGATCTACAACACAGTAGAACACAATCAGTTAATGGAAAAGACAATTTCTCCTGCAGGCGTTGTGGACTTCTTTGAAGGCGGCGCATCCGCAGAAGGTGTTCGTGAGCAGAAACAGTGGCTGGAAGCAATCATCAATGATACCGAGCCGCTTGTAAAACCGGAGCAGGCATTCGTAGTTACCCAGATTCTGGAAGGTATCTACAAATCTTCTGAAACCGGAAAAGAAGTATTCTTCTAAAAAGAACATTGTTGCATAAGCCTCAGGCATCAGAGGAGCCTGCCTGATCACTGGTCAGGCGGGCTTTTTTGACCTGACAGACATGTCTGCTTGCGCAGGCATCACCATAAAGAAAGAAAGGAAGAATAGAAAAATGGCTGCCAGACAGATTTTTAATCCGGATGGATTTAAGAATATTGAAGAAAATGGAAAAATCACTGGATATCAGTTCCAGTTTAAAGCACAGTACTACCGAGGAATCACACTGTCCATCGTACATGACATCAGCGTAAATGTGGACGGAGAGGACGCAGCACGCGAAGATATCAGTCTGACCGTAAACGGTGAAACCTTCACTCTGGATCAGATGCTGACAGTGGTAGATTCTGATTACCGCTGGGAATTCGGCGAGTACGCAACCGTTACCGTAAAGAAAGAGGGAGGCCTTGTAGCAGGAAAACATCATATCAAATCCGTACAGCTTATCGTTCCTTCCTACATGCCGTTCCCGGTAAAAGCAAACTGCGAAACAGATTTTGTGATCGAATAAGGAGGAAAGAACCATGAGCCACGATATTAAAAGAAGTATTTCCCTGTACAGTTATCAGGATGAATATTATGATGGAAAACTGGATCTGGAAGGCTGTCTCCGTGAAACTGCGAAAACAGGCGCCACCGGCGTAGAGCTTCTTGCAGAACAGATGATCAAAAAATTTCCGAAGCCCATTGAAGATGAAGCATTCCGTGAAAACTGGTTTGCAATGCTTGATAAATACGGCCTCGTTCCTTCCTGCTATGATGCATTCCTGGAAAACCGCATTTATTCCAACCGTACCCTGAGCCTTGGCGAGCAGATCAACATGATGAAGAGAGATATTCGTCTCGCAAACATGCTGGGATTCCCGGTACTTCGTACCCTTGTTTCCACTCCGATGGATGTGATCGAAGGAAGCCTGGAATACGCGGAACAGATGAATGTGAAGATTGGTCTGGAGGTTCATGCACCGTTTTCTCTGAATTCCGGATGGGCTGACGGATACATGGAGATGATTAACAGAACCGGTACCAAATATTTCGGATTTGTTCCGGATATGGGTATCTTCTGCAAAAATATCCCGGATGTTTTAAGAGACAAGGCGAAAAGAATGGGTGCTTCCGAAGAGTGCCTGAAGATTGTTGACGATGCATATGCACAGAGAGTAGCAAAAGGCTTTGTGAAGATCAAATATGATCTTGATCTTGGAAAAGCCAATATGGAATACCGTATGGCAAACGGCATGAAGGAAATGATGGAAGCCGTAGAAAAAGCAGGCGGCGGCCCGGCAGATATGATGTATGCCGGAAGCTCCTTCACCTATTCCTGGTCTGAGTCTCAGGATATCATCGACAATATTGACTATATTTTCCATACGCATGCAAAATTCTACAACGTTCATGAGGACTATGTAGAAACAGCAGTAGCGATCCCTGAAGTGGTAGAAGCATTTAAAAAGGCCGGATACAAAGGCTTCTTAAGCTCCGAATACGAGGGCGGAGAACACTTAAGAGACGTTGGTGTTGACAGTATCGAGCAGTGCCGCCGCCATCAGGAAGCGTTAAGAAGAGCCATTGAAGGCTAATTAAAATTACAACAGAGGCCGTGAAAAATGGAGAGGATCGTTTTCCGTTTTTCCGGCCTCTTTTTGTGTAATCCGGTGATTGCTCCCGGGAGGATAATTTGATAAAATAACTGAAAAATGAGAGATCGCGAAAAGGAATACGGGAGCAGATACAGGGAGAGAACAGAAGATGAAGATTGCAGTATTAATGGAAGATACATGTGGAGATCAGACATGTCTTTTTGAACATGGCTTATCGGTTTATGTGGAAACGGAACATCATAAGATACTGGTGGATACCGGTGCAAGTGATGCGTTTTTGGAAAATGCGAAAAAGATGGGAGTATCGCTGCAGGAAGTGGACACGGTTGTGCTAAGCCACGGACATTATGACCATTCCGGAGGGCTGACGGCATTTTGTGAGAGAAACCGCAAGGCCAGGATTTACATGCAGAAAAGCGCGCTGGGGGATTATTATCACAATGAACGGTATATCGGAGTGGACAAGAGAATCGGAGAATTTCCCCAGGTTTGCCTGTTGTCCGGAGATTTCGTGATTGACGGGGAACTGTCTGTTTTTTCCAACATTACAGGAAGACGGTTTTATCCTCAAAGCAATCTGGAACTGTCGGAAGAAGCAGGCGGGAAACGGATGCAGGATACCTTTTCCCATGAACAATGTCTGGTGATACGAACACCGGAACAGTCGATTTTGCTGTCAGGATGTGCTCATAACGGGATCTTGAATATTCTTGACCGTTATGAGGAACTGTATCACGGAATGCCGGATCTGGTCATCAGCGGATTTCATATGATGAAGAAAACCGATTATACGCCGGAGGAGACAAAGATCATCTGTGATACGGCACGGGAACTGAAAAAGTGGAAGACACGTTTTTTCACAGGACATTGTACAGGAGAAAAAGCAATAGAACTGATGATGCCAATCATGGGCGGGCAGCTGGTGCAGATTCACAGCGGAGATGTGTGGGAAGTTTGAGAAATGCCTGCGATGTATGAGGAAAGCAGAATTTTGATTTCAGGACAGATGGAGAACGGAAGATGAATATAAAACTCATTGCCAGTGATCTGGATGGAACATTATTAACAGGAAAAAAAGAAATTACTCCATATACCCGGGAGGTGCTTCAGAAAACTGCGGAACAGGGATGCATGTTTGTCCCTGCCACGGGACGTGCGTTCAGTGCGGTGCCCCGGGAGGTACTGGAACTTCCGGGGGCGGAATATGTGATCAGCTCCAACGGGGCTGCGATTTATTCCATTTCACAGGGAAAACGGATTTACCGGTGCCTTTTGTCGGAACGTTCTGTGGAGGCTATGCTTGCGCTTCCTCTTTCAGAGGAAATTGCCATGGAAGCGTTTTTAGAAGGTGTCCCTTATTCACAGGAAGAAGTGGTGGCTGATCCTGGTCATTTTGGAGCCACGGGATATGGGATTCAGTATGTGCAGAGAACCAGAAAAAGGGTAAAGGATATCAGGGCTTTTGTTCGTATGCATATAGGAGAGCTGGACGGACTTTCCTTTATTTCCGGAGTACCGGAAAAGCTTGCAGAGCTTCGTCGGATCCTGGAGCGGGATATTACGGATATCCATCTTACCACCTCCATGTCTCACATGCTGGAGATTGGCCACGAGAATGGAGGAAAAGGAAATACTCTCGTGCATCTTCTGAAGACTCTGGGAATGTCTCCGGATGAGGCTATGGCATTTGGAGATGCAGACAACGACAGGGAAATGCTTTCGGCGGTAAAGTATGGAATTGCCATGGGAAATGCTGAGGAATGCTGCAAACAGGCAGCTTATGCAGTGACCCTTTCCAACGGAGAGGAAGGGGTTGCCAGAGCGGTGGAAAGATATTTAGGATGGACAGGAGATCATTATCATGAAAATCATAAAAGAAAAAATAACAGAATATGGTGAACTGACAGGTTATCTTCATGAGCCTTCGGAAGAAATAAGAACTCCTTCCGGACTTCCTGCAATTCTGGTTCTTCCGGGCGGAGGATTTCGAATCTGCAGTGACAGGGAGGCAGAACCTGTGGCTATGGCATATTACGCGGAAGGATATCAGGCGTTTGTTCTTCGCTATACTACAGTCACAAAAAAGCCGGATGCAGTCATGGAGGATCCTATGCAGGACGTTCAGGAAGCACTTCGGCTGATACAGGAACGAAGAAGGGAATATCAGATTGCACAAAACCAGATCGTGATGATCGGATTTTCGGGAGGAGGACATCTGGCTGCGGCCAGTGCGGTGCATGGACCGCTGCGTCCGGACAGACTGATCCTTGGTTATCCGGGAATTGTACACAGTGACCTTCGTGCGCTGGAATGTCCGGATATCGTGGAATCCGTAGATGAGCATACCCCGCCGGCTTTTCTGTTCAGTACAGCCACGGATACGATTACCCCGCCGGTGCATCCTCTGACTTTTGCCGGAGCACTGGACCGGGCCGGTGTAGGATTTGAACTGCATATTTTCCGGGAAGGGGATCATGGGCTTTCTCTTGCGAAGCCCTGTACAGCCGGAGAAGACCAAAAGATGATGAATGTATCCGTTTCACAGTGGTTTCCATTGAGCATTCAATGGCTGAAGGCAGAACTGAATCTCTGAGATTTTGTATCACAGAATCTGAAGCATGAAAAATGCACATGCCAGTATACGAGGCATGTGCATTTTATGTGAAACAAATGCGAATTTAACAGTTTTTATTTGTCATGAATCTGGCTGTGGAGCTCCTGAAGGGATCTTACTTCCCCTGTTTTGTGTGTTTTTACATAGCGGATTCCGCTGGCTGTGGCTTTTGCCGCAGCGATGGTAGTGATATAAGGAACCTTTGCCTTGATGGCGGCTTTGCGGAGATAGCTGTCGTCGTGGATGCTGTCTTTTCCAACAGGAGAGTTGACGATCAGGTCGATCTTTCCGTTGGTGATCATATCCAGGATATTCGGACGGCCTTCGTAAAGCTTTTTCACCTTGTCTGCAGGAATGCCTGCTTCCGTGATCAGTTCATAGGTGGTTCCGGTGGCAACAATATGGAAGCCGCTTTCGGAAAAGCTTCTTGCCACATCCACAACCTCAGCCTTGTCCTTACGGTTGACAGAAATCAGAACCGTTCCTTCCAGAGGAAGCCTGGACTGAGTAGCTTCCTGGGCTTTATAGAAAGCTTCCCCGTAAGATGCGGAAAGACCAAGAACCTCACCTGTGGAACGCATTTCCGGTCCGAGGATGGGGTCGACCTCCTGGAACATATTGAAGGGGAATACCGCTTCTTTTACGCCATAATAAGGAATATTCTGTTCCTTCAGCACCGGTACCGGAGAAGGACGGCCGGTAAGCTCGGAGGTAATAATATCTGTGGCAATAGGAACCATACGCACGTTGCAGACCTTGGATACCAGCGGAACCGTACGGGAGGCTCTGGGATTGGCTTCCAGAACGTAAACTTTGCCGTTTTCGATGGCGTACTGCATATTCATCAGACCGCAGACATGCATTTCCTCTGCGATTCTTCGGGTATATTCCTTGATGAGAGCCACATTTTCTTCGGAAATGTGCACGGAAGGAAGGATGCATGCAGAATCTCCGGAGTGTACGCCGGCAAGCTCAATATGCTCCATGACAGCCGGAACAAAGGCATGAGTACCGTCACTGATGGCATCTGCCTCGCATTCGGTGGCATTGTTCAGGAAGCGGTCGATGAGGATCGGGCGATCCGGGGTCACACCTACAGCGGCATTCATGTAGCCGGTCATGCTTTCCTGATCGTAAACAACCTCCATACCGCGCCCGCCAAGAACGTAGGAAGGACGAACCATTACCGGGTAACCGATACGCTCTGCGATAGCAGTTGCCTCTTCTACCGTCGTTGCCATTCCGGATTCCGGCATGGGGATTTCCAGTTTTTCCATCATAGCGCGGAAGAGGTCGCGGTCTTCTGCCAGATCAATGACAGAGGGGGAGGTTCCAAGGATCTTCACGCCGTTCTTTTCCAGATCGGAAGCAAGATTCAGAGGAGTCTGGCCGCCAAACTGGGCGATAACGCCAAGAGGCTTTTCCTTATTATATATACTCAGTACATCTTCCAGGGTCAGCGGTTCAAAATAGAGCTTGTCGGAAGTGTCATAGTCTGTGGAAACCGTTTCCGGATTACAGTTGACGATGATGGTCTCAAAACCAAGCTTCTTCAGCGCCAGGGAAGCATGTACACAGCAGTAGTCGAATTCGATACCCTGTCCGATACGGTTTGGACCGCCTCCAAGGATCATGATCTTCGGCTTTTCTCCCGAAACAGGATTTTTGTCAGGTGCATTGTAAGTAGAATAATAGTAGGCGCTGTTCTCCGTACCGCTTACGTGAACGCCTTCCCATGCTTCTTCCACACCCAGGGAAATTCTCCTGTTTCGAATATCATCTTCCGGGATTTCCAGAATCTGACTTAAGTATTTATCGGAGAAACCGTCTTTTTTCGCTGCTGTCAGCAGTTCATCGGAGGGCAGGGAGCCTTTTGTCTGAAGAAGCTGCTCTTCTTCCTCCACCAGCTCCTTCATCTGCTGGATGAACCAGGTTTTTACCTTTGTAATTTCGTGGATTTCTTCCACAGAAGCACCCTTGCGGAGAGCTTCATACATGACAAAATGACGCTCGCTGGAAGGAGTGATGAGAAGCTGCAGCAGATCCTCTTTTGACATGGAATCAAAATTTTTGGCATGTCCCAGACCATAACGGCCGGTTTCCAGGCTTCGGATCGCTTTCTGAAATGCTTCTTTGTAGGTCTTTCCAATGCTCATGACTTCACCTACGGCGCGCATCTGTGTACCAAGCTTATCTTCCACACCTTTAAATTTTTCAAAGGCCCAGCGGGCAAATTTGATTACCACGTAGTCTCCGTCGGGAACGTATTTGTCCAATGTGCCGTATTTTCCACACGGAATGTCCTTCAGGGTCAGACCGGTTGCAAGCATGGCGGAAACCAGTGCGATGGGGAAACCGGTAGCTTTGGATGCCAGGGCAGAGGAACGGGAAGTACGCGGATTGATTTCAATCACGACAATACGGTCGGAAACGGGATCGTGGGCAAACTGAACATTGGTTCCTCCAATGACCTGTACAGATTCCACGATTTTGTATGCCTGTTCCTGAAGACGTTTCTGACATTCTTCGGAAATGGTCAGCATGGGAGCCGAGCAGAAGGAGTCACCGGTGTGTACACCGAGGGGATCAATATTTTCGATGAAGCAGACGGTGATCATATTGTTGTCGCTGTCACGGACAACTTCCAGCTCCAGTTCCTCCCAGCCCAGAATGGATTCTTCCACCAGGACCTGTCCCACCAGACTGGCCTGCAGACCTCTGGCACAGACAACCTTCAGCTCTTCACGATTATAAACAAGGCCGCCGCCGGCGCCGCCCATGGTATAAGCAGGGCGAAGTACAACAGGATAGCCCAGCTTGTCCGCAATGGCCAGAGCTTCTTCCACGCTGTAAGCTACTTCGCTTCGTGCCATTTCAATGCCAAGTGCGTTCATGGCCTTTTTAAATTCGATACGGTCTTCTCCGCGCTCGATGGCATCGGCCTGTACTCCGATGATTTTTACGTTATACTTATCCAGAATCCCCGCTTTATTTAACTCAGCGCAGAGGTTCAGTCCGGACTGTCCTCCAAGATTGGGGAGCAGTGCATCGGGACGTTCTTTTTCAATAATCTGTTCCAGGCGCTCCACGTTGAGGGGCTCGATATAGGTGACATCGGCTGTCTCCGGGTCCGTCATAATCGTGGCGGGGTTGGAATTTACGAGCACGATTTCATATCCGAGCTTACGGAGCGCTTTGCACGCCTGCGTTCCGGAATAGTCAAATTCACAGGCCTGACCAATGATGATCGGGCCGGATCCGATAATGAGTACCTTATGAATATCTGTTCTTTGTGGCATGTAGATTTCCTCCTTTTCTATTACTATTATATGGATACGGGGGAAAATCACAAGGTTTTTTTCATTTGGAATGGAAAATTAAAGAAAAATCAAGTATAAATTACAACTTTGCTTAAAAGTGTGTTATAATAGTTCCTGTTCACAGGTAACATCGCGGAGCGTGTTACCGAGAACGGAGTGAACGGTAACTTATAATAAGCTGACCGAAACGGAAATACAAAATCATAATGGAGGGATTATATTATGAAAAAAAGAAGTATTCTCGGCGCCATCGTGTGCAGCATCTGCCTGATTGCTTCCAGTGCAGTTCCTGCAGCGGCTGATGCCATGAAAGTTGTAACGCTTGGTGCAGACCTGACACAGGATCAGAAAAATACCATGATGAGATATTTTAAAGTGGATTCCAATGAGGTACAGATCCTGACGATTACCAATCAGGATGAGAGGGATCACTTAAGTGCCTATGTTCCTCTGGAGCAGATCGGAAGCAGAACGGTAAGCTGTGCTTATGTAAAACCAACGCAGTCCGGCGGAATCAAGGTGCGTACCGCAAACCTGAACTGGGTAACCTGCAACATGATCGCATCCACACTTTCCACTTCAGGCGTAACAAACTGTGAAGTAGTTGCAGCCTGCCCCTTTGAAGTATCCGGTACAGGTGCGCTGACAGGTATCCTTATGGCATACGAGACAGCCAGCGGAGAAAACCTGGATGAGACGAAAAAAGAGCTTGCTACCGAAGAAATGGTGGTTACCGGAAATCTTGCCCAGGAGGTAGGACAGGATGATGCTACCAATATTGTAAACGAAGCTAAAATGCAGGTCCTTTCCGGAAATGTTCAGAATGCGGATGAAATTCAGAATATCGTTGTAAATATTGCAGAGCAGAATAATATGCAGATGAGCAGCGAACAGCTTGACAAGATCGTTTCTCTTCTGGAGCAGATCGCTCAGCAGAACTACGATTACGACGCAATGAAGGAAACACTGGAAAACGTAGAACAGAATGTAAGCGGCGAAGCACCTCAGGAAACACCTTCTGAAAGCACAGAGGAAGTGCCGGCTGACGGTGAAAGCATCATTGAAGACCTGGATGAAAGCATCCTTGGTGAAGATGTAATTGCCGGTTCCACAGAAGATCCTTCTCTTGCAGAGGGAACGACCGACTCCTATGATGAGGATATGAATTCCGAAGAAGATGAATGGGACTACGAAGAAGGCACTGATGATACAGAAGAACCGGTCACAGAATATGTGGATGAAGGAGACATGCCGGAGGAAATCCCGGATGATATGGATACTTATGAAGATGACGGTATGGACACCATCGATGTGGATTCTTTGAGTGAAGATGCAAGAGCTCTGTACGACAAGGCAGAAAAATTCTGCGCAGGCGAGTACAAGGGTGATGCTGCCGCACTGCAGGAAGTGGTGGACGGAGCTGTACCGACAGTAATGCTGGATGCAGAAACAGCAGACAAACTTACAGAAAGAGTAATGAAGACATTCCTTGAAATTCTGGATGATGGAGCTGCTTCCTATGTTCCGGCTGATACAGATCTTTACCTGACACCGGAGCTGAATATGCTGAACAATGAAATGATGAAGATCTTTGGTCTGACTGTGGATGACAGCGGAATGGAAGATATCCTCGCATACGTTTCCGTGGAAGACAAACAGACACTTTACGACGACACCATGATCTTCTTCGAGGGACTTTATGGAGAAAGCGTAAAATCCTACGAAGAACTGATGGGCGGCACAGAAGAGTCTTATGCGGAGGAAGGTTATACTGAGGAAGGTTATACTGAGGAAGGTTATACTGAGGAAGGTTATACTGAGGAAGATTATAGCGAAGAATCATATGCTGAATAATATTCTGTCTCTTACCGGAAGAAATACCGACAGGGCATTGCGAAAGCAATGCCCTGTTTTTCTGTCTCATCCGATATATGCGGGAGAAAAAACGTAAAACGACAGGATAATTGTGTTTTTTTTGTGAGATATAGCCATTGCGTCGGGAATTACTGGTAAAATCATTTTTTCTGTGATAGAATGGAGGGAAATCTGATACAACGGAGGAAAACAGGCATGAGCTTAGCAGTGGTCACACTGAAAAAGGGGGAAGGAAGGCTTCTGAAATCCGGCGGCATGTGGATCTTTGATAATGAGATCGCCAGTGTGCTGGGAAGCTTTGAGAATGGAGATGTGGTGCTGGTCAGGGATTTTGACGGATATCCCCTGGGCAGAGGTTTTATCAATACCAATTCCAAAATCACAGTTCGTCTACTGACAAGGGATGAGCATCAGGAGATCAATGATGATTTCCTGGAGCAGAGAGTGAGAGATGCCTGGGAATACAGAAAAAAAGTGACAGACACCTCAAGCTGCAGAGTAATCTTCGGAGAGGCAGACTTTCTCCCGGGGCTTGTGGTGGATAAGTTTTCCGATGTGCTGGTAGTACAGTCTCTGGCACTTGGAATCGACCGATGGAAATTAAAAATTGTGGAACTTCTGAAGAAGGTTCTGAAAGAAGACGGTATCCTGATCCGGGGAGTTTACGAGCGGAGTGATGCCAAAGTGCGCAGACAGGAGGGCATGGAGCTGTATAAAGGCTTCATCGGACCGGAATTTCCTACGCTTGTGGAAATCTGCGAAAACGGAGTGCGCTACCAGGTGGATGTTCGTGACGGACAGAAAACAGGATTTTTTCTGGATCAGAAATACAATCGTCTGGCTATTCAGAAGCTGTGTAAAGGAGCAAAAGTGCTGGATTGCTTTACACATACCGGTTCTTTCGCACTGAATGCGGGAATCGCAGGGGCAGCAGAAGTTACAGGTGTGGATGCATCTCAGCTTGCGGTGGATCAGGCAGCGGCAAATGCAAAGCTTAACGGCCTGGAGGGCAGTGTAAAATTTCTCTGCAGAGATGTATTTGAACTGCTTCCGGAGCTGGAGGAAAAAGGGGAAAAATTTGATGTGGTCATTCTGGATCCTCCTGCTTTTACAAAGTCCAGAAGCTCTGTAAAGAATGCGGTAAAGGGCTATCGGGAGATCAATCTGAGGGCCATGAAGCTCGTGAAGGACGGAGGATTTCTTGCCACCTGTTCCTGCTCTCATTTTATGACCTACGAGTTATTTACACAGACCATCGGACAGGCCGCCAGAAATGTGCATAAACGGCTCCGTCAGGTAGAGTACAGGACGCAGGCGCCGGATCATCCGATTCTCTGGTCAAATGACGAATCCTATTATTTGAAGTTTTATATTTTCCAGGTATGTAACGACAGATAGCATAATTAGAAAGAAGGGATTTCATGAGAGAAAAATTTATGAGATTTATGCAGGGACGCAACGGTGTGGATCCGTTTGGGCGTTTTACCATGGGTGTGGCACTTGTGAGTATTATTCTGGGAATTTTTCTGAGAGACGGAAATGTTTTAAAGGCGCTGCTTGATACGATTGGGTTTATGGCGATTATCTACACCTATTTCCGCATGTTTTCCAGAAATATACAGAAGCGTTATCAGG
>CAMBYR010000027.1 GCA_945872375.1 uncultured Blautia sp.
ATTTTACCCTCTTGACAAATATATCGGTTTGCGATATATTAAATTCACGATACATCAGAACACGATATATCGTGTCCCGATAAAAAGGAGATGAACCTATGGAAAAAGAAATTCCATTAACAGAAGCCGTCTACTATATCCTCCTTGCCGTCCGAAAACCCAATCACGGCTACGGAATTATCCAGGAAGTAGAGCAGCTTACAGGCGGACGCGTCACACTGGGGGCCGGCACTCTGTACGGCGCCATCCAGACTCTTCAGAAAAAAGGCTGGATTCAGATTTACAGTGTGGACACCGAATCACGAAAAAAGAAAGAATACCTCATTACGGATTCCGGAAAAGAGGTATTTTGCGAAGAGACCCTTCGCCTCAGGGAACTATTAAAAAATGCAGAATTGATGGGGGAATAACACATGTATAAATTCCGACTTTATTTTGACAAAGATGCCGAAACCAAATGGCTGAACGAGATGTCCGCAAAGGGCTGGTCCATGGAACATTTTTTTACCGGCCTGTATCATTTCAAGCCCTGCGATCCGGGCAAATATACATATCAGATCGATCTGGTAAACCGTCCCTTTTCCGTCAGCAGCGACTACCGGGAATTCATGGAGGATACCGGCGCAGAGATCCTGCAGTCCTGGGGATTCTGGGTCATTCTTCGCAGGCTTTCCTCTCAGGGATCCTTTGAGCTTTATACCGATGTGGACTCCAGTATCCAGCATTACACCAAAATCCTGCGAATGTTCAAATGTGTTGCCATTCTGGAGCTCCTCGTCCTGTTTTTCGAATTCTGGGCAGGTCTTCAGGGCGTAACGGTGGGTTATGTATGCTCCCTGCTGATTTTTGCGATGTTTCTTGGCATTCTCAGCATTATCAACCAGACGAAAAAAGTTCTGTATCATCTGAAGGAACAAAAAGGAGAGGCAGTCCCCGAATCGGATCAGAGAACCGTTTCCATGCTGCTTCCCCCAGGGCTCCTGCTCAACTGTGCAGCGCTTTTTCTTCAGGGACATATTCCGGATCTCCTTCATCACGCAGTCCAGATTGCAGCTCTTGCAATGATTCTTGTGGGAATCTATCAGACCGCCAAAAAGCGAAGATTCCACTGAGTCCCTTTCTCCCGTATCCGTCTGGATTTCGTACAAATATTCCCGTCTTTTGTATATTGTCTTCGAAAAAACGGAGTGCTATACTCAACCGCAAATCGTAATTGTTCCGCACACACCTCCATTTTGTACGGAACAATTACCAGTAATCTTCTTGAGGTGATAATATGGCAGCTCGTATCAAAAATATGACAGCAGGAAAACCGGTCTCCCTGATCGTGGCCTTTGCTCTTCCTTTGATGATCGGCAATGTATTTCAGCAGCTTTATTCCGTAGTAGACAGCATGGTAGTGGGAAAATCGCTTGGTGTCAGCGCCCTCGCCGGACTTGGTGCCGCGAGCTGGCCCAACTGGGTGATCCTCGGCATTCTCCAGGGACTTACACAGGGTTTTTCCATCCTGATTTCCCAGGCATTCGGCGCAAAGGACACTGATCGGCTCCGCACCGTTCTCGGAAATGCCGTGATCCTCTCGTCGATCAGTGCTGTCATTCTCCTTGCAGCCGGCCAGCTTGGCGTTCTTCCCATACTCCGGCTCCTGAAAACTCCCGATGAAGTCGTTCCCTATGCACTTTTATATCTGAGGATCTGTTTCATCGGCATACCCGTGATCACAGCCTACAACCTGCTGGCAGCCATTCTGAGGGCTCTTGGAGACGGTCAGACGCCCCTTCGTGCGATGATGGTGGCTTCTGTCATCAACGTGGTTCTGGACCTTTTATTCGTTCCTGTGCTTGGCCTTGGAATTGCCGGCGCCGCATGTGCTACCCTGATCGCACAGCTCTGCTCCTGCATCTACTGTTTTTATTATATACGGAAAATCGAGCTTTTGTTTCTTCAGAGGGAACATCTCCGGCTTCGTCCGCGGCTGGTGGGTTCCATGCTTGCCATCAGTGCACCCATGGCTCTTCAGAACCTTCTGATCGCAGGCGGCGGCATGATCGTCCAGTCCGTTGTCAATCGATTCAGCCTGGTGTTCATTGCAGGCTTTACAGCCGGAAGCAAGCTCCACGGTGTTCTGGAGATCGCCACCTCTTCCTATGGCTTTGCCATGACCACCTATGTGGGACAGAATCTGGGGGCACGGCGCATGGACCGGATTCACAAAGGCGTCCGTTCCGCCATCGGTGTGGCAGTGTTGACCTCCGTGATCATTTCCGCTGTTATGCTGCTTCTTGGCAGATGGATTCTGGGAGGCTTCGTGTCCGGCACCGCCGAAGAAGTATCCAGAACCATAGATGTTGCATATCGTTATCTGACGATCATGTGCATCTGCCTGCCGGTCCTGTATCTTCTTTATATTTTCCGTTCCTCCATTCAGGGAATGGGAAATACCGTGCTTCCCATGGTTTCCGCCATTGCAGAGCTTCTGATGCGTACAGGCTCCGCGCTGATCCTCTCCTCTTATATTGGAGAAACCGGCGTATTCCTTGCCGAGGTACTTGCATGGGCCGGCGCCGATGTGGTTCTGATCACCAGTTATTTTATTACCATCCGTAAAACAGAGGCTCTCTTGCATACCGATCGCTGATCCAAAAGCATATCTAAAAAAAAACCTTTACATTTTCTGCCCCGCCGTCCTATACTGTTACTGATAGGAGGTGCGGGCATGAAAACAGATTTCGAAGAAAAAGTCATACATGGTTCTTTTTTATTTCCCTTTCAATATTTCCATTCCCACCGGAATTCCACTGTAAAAATACTGGTTCCCTGCCATTGGCACGAAAATACAGAAATTCTTTTTATTGAAAACGGTCCTCTCCAGATTATTATTGACGGGATCTCCTTTACGGGAAATACCGGCGATATTTTCTTTTTTAATCCGGAAAGATTCCATCAGATCAATGGAACAAAGCTGGATAACTCCTATTATTCTTTTGTGTTCTCCCTGTCCATGCTGGATTTTCAGACAGAAGATTACACGCAGGCGGCTCTGATCCGGCCTTTATGCAGGGAACGCTGGTTTCCCTCCAGGGTCTCTTCTGAAACTCCAGGCTATCCGGAGCTTCTGCAAATCATGCATACCCTCCGTGATCTGAGCGTCAACCGGCCTGCAGCCTTTCAGCTTCTCATCAAGGCAGAGCTTTACCGTCTGATCGCCATACTGGAACAGCATGGTCTTTTTCTGCTGGAATCCTCTCAGATTTCCAGAAGTCATTCTCAGACGGCACTGCGGCTGAAGGAGGTCCTTCAATATGTGGCTGAACATTATCAGGAAAATATTACTCTGGAGCAGGCTGCTTCTGTTATGCACATGACCCCCAAATATTTTTCCAATTACTTTTCCTCCACATTCCATATCAGCTTTGTCCAGTATCTGAATCGTTACCGCATAGAAAAAGCCTGCCTCCTCCTGCAGACCACCGATATGCCGGTGATGGAAGCAGGCTTTGAGGCAGGCTATGAAAATTTCAGTTACTTTATACGGCGTTTTAAGGAATTCCAGGGCTGTACGCCTTCCGATTACAGAAAAAGACTGAATCATCCGGAAGCCTGGAAAGCCGGTTTATGATCTGCTGCAGATCATAAAGCTGCAGGCAGGAACAGTCAGGACTCCGTCCTTCCAGTCTGCTTCTCCGTGCCAGGACATCAGCACTTTTCCAGGTGCTTCCAAAAGCTTGCAGGATGCACTCTTTTCAGACGGATTGAGAATTACAATTACAGATTGTTTTTCATCAAATCTTTCATATACAAAGGGATACGCCTGTTTCTCCGCATAAAGCATACGGATATCGCCTCTGCTCTGCAGAGCGGTATTACTATGGCGCAGTTCCACCAGACTCTTTACCATATTCAAAAGAGACTCCGGATCATTCTGCTGTTCTTCTACCGTCGGATAATCCTCGGAAGCATCCACCGGCAGGTACAGTTCCGAAGGTGCCGACGACGAAAAGCCGGCATTGATCTTCCTTTCCCACTGCATCGGTGTTCTGGAACCGGTACGGTCATAAGCGCCCTCTTTGGAGACCAGATTTTCCACGTAGCGCATACCGATCTCATCGCCATAATAAATGTACGGACATCCCGGCATAGTCAGAAGAAATGCAAACGCGATCTTCATTTCTTCCGGATCCAGAGTCAGTCTCATACGCTTCATATCATGATTGCCGGACGGAATACAGCTGAATCCCTTCCCGTTCATCTTTTGATGTGTTTCCATGTAGGTCTTTGCAAATTCAGAAATATCGCCTGTTCCTTTTCTGGAAAAATACGGATTTGTCCGGAACAGGTCCATATAATGGGTGGGACCATTGTGCAGAAGAAAATCCATATGAAATCCTGCGTCCAGAGCAACCTTCGGATCTCCCCACTCAGACACAAGCACGGCCTCCGGATATTTTTCATCCAGGAATTTCCGGATCTTCTGCCAGAGAAGCTTTGTCCATCTGGAATCAGGATCCGCTTTTACCAGGCTTCCTGCCATATCCACACGAAAGCCGTCACATCCCAGGTCCAGCCAGAAGGACATCACATCCTGAAGGATCAGGCGCCCTTCTTCTGCTTCCGGAGAATCCGCTGCAAACTGCCAGTCCTCCGTCACCTCTCCGAAACCATAATTCAGGGCAGGCTGCGTGGAAAAGCAGTTCACCGCTGCAGCACCGTCTCTCTCACTGATTCCACGAAGCCATCCTCTTACTCCCGGGGTGTTGTTATCTCCCTTCACGACTGAATCTGTCCATACATACCGGTCTGTGTATGCGTTCCGTTCTGCTTTGCAGGATTCCTGAAACCATCTGCATTCCAGAGAAGTGTGTCCTGCCACAAGATCCAGCAGTACACGAATTCCCCTTTTATGGGCCTCGTCAAACAGGATTTTCAGATCTTCATTTGTTCCATAACGCGGTGCTGCTTTATAATAATCTGTCACATCATATCCTGCATCATGAAAAGAAGATTCGAAACAGGGATTCATCCAGATGGCATTGCAGCCCAGACTCCGAATATAATCCAGGCGCCGGATAATTCCCTGAAAATCTCCGATTCCATCTCCATTGCTATCCTGAAAAGACTGTGGATAAACTTCGTAAAAAACAGCATCATCAAGCCATTTTGCCATAATCATACCTCCGATATTTTCTCTCTGACCGTAACTGTCCCGCAGTTACATCTAAACTATTCACTATCATATAATATCAGGGCTTCAGGCGCTTGCTTAATGGAAAGAAAAAATAATACAAAATCCACATTTCCCGTCAGGAAATTATTTTTTAAACAACGTGTTGAAAAGGCCCCTGCCTAAAGACGCACCCATGTTTCCGCCAAGCCGCTTGCCAAAGCTGCCGCCGAAGGTCTTTCCAACCGTATTTCCCAGTTCGCGTCCAATGGTTCCCGCCGCAGACCTGCCGGCCTGATTGATGGCACTGTTCACACGCTTCTGCTGTGCGGTTTCCTTTTTTTCCAGCTGTTTCAATCTGGCCGCTTCTTCCTTTTCCAGCTGCTTCTGTCTGGCCGCTTCCTCTTTTTCCAGCTGCTTCTGTCTGGCTTCTTCCTCTTTTTTCCGTTCTGCTTCTTCGGCGTCACTGATCGCCTTTCTCTGCAGAAATTCATAGGCGGAATCCCGGTCTATCGCTTCCTGATAACGGGAATACAGAAGATTTCCCCGAATCTGCGCTTCCCTTTCCGCTTCCGAAACAGCTCCCATCCGGCTCTGAGGCGGAAGAATCCTGCATTTCTTTACAATCGTAGGAATTCCCTCTTCATCCAGAACAGAGATCAGAGCCTGTCCAATACCAAGGCGGGTCATCTCTTCCAGCGTATCAAATTCCGGGTTCGCCCGAAAGGACTGCGCTGCGGCTTTGGCTCCCTTTTGCTCTGCCGGTGTGTAAGCATGAAGCGCATGCTGAATTTTATTTCCTAGCTGGCTTAAGACGCCGCCCGGAATATCTGCCGGATTCTGTGTGATAAAGTAAATACCCACACCTTTGGACCGGATCAGCTTCACCACCTGCTCGATCTTTGCCAGCAGTGCCTTCGGCGCATCATCAAACAACATATGTGCTTCATCAAAAAAGAAGATCATTTTCGGTTTTTCACAATCGCCCGCTTCCGGAAGCATTTCAAAAAGTTCGGACATCATCCACAAAAGGAAGGTGGCATACATGACCGGATTCTGCATCAGTTCCCCACAGTCCAGAATAGAAATCCTGCCTTTTCCCTGCTCATCCGTGCAGATCCAGTCACGGATGTCCAGCGCCGGTTCTCCAAAGAACTGATCGCCTCCCACTGCCTCCAGCGCTGTTACGGCTCTGGTAATGGCTGCGATGCTCTGTTTGGACATATTTCCGTATTTCAGTGAGTATTCCTTTGCATTCTCGCTGACATACAGCAGCATGGAACGCAGATCCTTCGTATCGATCAGAAGAAGTTCTTCTTCATCTGCAATCTGAAAAAGGATCGTCAGGATATCCGACTGCGTAGGATTAAGATTCATGATTCTTGACAAAAGCAGCGGTCCCATTTCCGAGATTGTTGTCCGAAGAGGCAGTCCCTTCTTTCCGAATACATCCCAGAATGTAACCGGATAGCCATGAAAATCAAAGCTTTCCAGCTTCATTTCCTCCAGCTGCTTCTGAATGGATCCGCTATTTTCTCCTGCCTGAAAGGTACCTGCCAGGTCGCCTTTGGCATCTGCCAGAAATACCGGAACGCCGCAGTCGCTGAAGGATTCTGCCAGCACCTTCAGGGTAACGGTCTTTCCGGTTCCGGTCGCGCCCGCGATCAGGCCGTGGCGATTGGCCATCCGCGGCAAAATATAAACGTTTTCTTCTCCTGATTTTCCGATGAGAATTTTCTGTTCCTGATACATCCCTGACCCTCCGTTTTTTCTTTTTTACATCATACCATATTTCCGTCTTTTTACATACCAGTAATGAAAATTTCCAGACCAATGATGATCAGGATCACACCGCCCAGGATGGAGGCTTTATTGGATAATTTTGTTCCGAATTTTTTGCCAATGATAAGGCCGGCCATACAGATCACAAAGGTAACAGCCGCAATGATCAGGGAACAGACCCCTGCTTTCAGGAAATCATACTCTGCAATGGTAAATCCAACAGACAGTGCATCAATGGATGTTGCCACTCCCTGCACCATCAGTGCTGCGAAACCGACCTTTGGCTTCTCTGCTTCTCCATCCTTATTTTTGATTCCTTCCAGCAGCATTTCACCGCCGATGAAAAGAAGCAGGATCAGTGCGATCCAGGGAATTGCTTTTTCAAACATCTGAAAATACTGCAGGATCGTATGCACGCAGATCCATCCGGTCATGGGCATCAATGCCTGAAAAAATGCAAATATCCCGGCAATGACGCACATTTTTTTCCGCCGCATCCGCGGTTCGTTCAATCCGTTTGCCAACGACACGGAAAAAGCATCCATGGCCAGTCCCACTCCCAGCAGTATGCTGTTAAAGAAAAATAGTAAGCTCCAGTTCATCTTTTTTCCTCCTGTAGTAAACCTCCATGTCTGCTGTCGCAGACATCACCATAAATAAAAAATCCCAGGTACAGCTTCAAAACTATACCTGGGTATTCGTGACAGATCTATCGACTCCATGCATAGTTTCTGCGTATTCGTCCCGTATTTTCAGATATTTACCGGACGTGCCCGCCTTGCCGCTATACATGAGTCTCGCAATTTAAAACAAGCCAGACCGGATGGTCAGTATGTTGACTTGTTACGTTTCAAACGCATGCTACTCCCTCATGGGATATTAATAATAATTTATCATCGATCTCCTTCCCTGTCAACGATTGTTTTTTCTCAAAAATCATTGTCAAACCATTCTCTTTTCAATCGAATCGCAAATAATCTGCATATCCCTTTTTAACTCCGTTTCGTCTTCCGTACACAGTTTTTTCTCCATACTGCGAATCCCGTGTATGATAGTTGAACGATCTCTCCCAAATGCCTCTGCCACAGTCTTACAGGATACCTCCGGCACTTTCTCCATTGCAATATACATAGCCATCTGGCGCATCAGGGTAATACTGCTGCTTCTGATCCATGTATAGTTCATTTATCATTTGAAAAAAGCACTGTAAAGACGCCGTCTTATTACCAGACAGCAAAAAAGAAAAGTCATCAAAAATAAGTATATCTGCACTTCTGTTTCTTCTCTTAAATTCATACAGTCTTTTTGATTCCTGTGACTTCAAATTCCTTATAAAAGTATTGACATAAGCCTCACTATCCCAATAAATAACTTTTTTTCCGGGATCTTTCTTTCGCAGTTCTTTCTCTATTCCTTTCAGAAGCAGCGTCTTCCCGGAACATGTATCACCATAAAAATACGTAGGATTATATCTTAACGATCCGTTAATGATATCCATTGCTACCCAAAAGGCAAGACTGTTATTACCCTCTATAAAATTACCGATTCTGTTTTTATTCATTTCATCCATAATGCCTTATCTCCCTGTAATTCCCCGGTAGTCCCATGTCAAAGTATTCATAAGTAAAAACTCCTGTGTTCCAATTGGTTTTCCATCTCTATAAGTTGAAAAGGTATCACATGATATTACATTTCCACACCTGCTGATATGGGAAACAGGCGTATGTCCCACCACTTGTAATACTTTACGCGGTTTATACATTTTTTCTTTCCAGTATTGTGGTCTGTGCCATACAGGTGATGCATTATTCCATATCAAATCATGGTGTAACCCATTGATGGTGTCAACTACCGCGTCTACATCATGATACCCGGACGCTTTTACCGTATTTCTTACAAAGTCATCCCGGATACCTCCATGACAAAAAAGAACATTGTCGATTTTATGGATGTATCGAATTTCATTCCCTTCCGGCAGCTTCTTCTGAAGTTCCAGCAATTTTTCCTTTACCGTCCATGAAGCCAAAGAATTATATCCGCTTTCCGGTTCATTCCATATGTACGACAATTCATGATTTCCATAGCACCAGCGTGTATCCGGATATTCTTCAGCAAATTCAATAGCCGCATCAAAGGTCTGTATATATAATTCAATATTATATTGTTTCTGCCAGTCATCCGGAATGTCCATAAGACAAACCGCCTGTTCAGCAATTCCACTCTTCATAATCTGCGCTGCCTGTTTAAACATAAATGGTTTTAAATGAACATCCGGTATCACAAGAATATTATTACCGTTGGAATTCTTTTTCTCTTTCATTTGTCTCCCATCCTTCTGCTTACCCTGTCACTTGTCAATGTTACTTCTATCATCAGAGTAATGGTTAACGCAAAAAGCACCAACTTTTTTTACGGTTGATGCCCTTTGATTTACTCATTATTTACTTCTTCTAACTCACTGTGAAATTTCCGGGAGTATTACTGCCTGTTGTATTATCTTCACTATCCGAAGCCGCTATCAGATTCACAGCAGCTTTATCTCTATTCATCATAATGTATAGTATTGACATTGTCAACATTGGCTGACACATTTATCTCAATCCGTTCACATAATCTGTTCACTCCGTTCTCAATAACACGCTCCGCAATGCACAGAAATTATGCAATATGCGTAAGTTCGTGCGTTGACTGTCTCGGGATTTCCATGCATAAATGCACGGAAACACATCGCGGAATATTACCTTTGAACAGTGATCACAAAATCTTCACAATTAAATTAGCACTCATCTATTGACAGTGCTAACAATGCGTGTTATATTACATTTAGAACAAAGGAAGGGGAATAAAAAAAAGGTTCCCGACCGGTTCCGGTAATGTTTTTAACAACACAATTTATATATATTTTTAAATGTCTTGAAAGGAGATATGACTTATGTTAATACCTGGTATTTTTGGAGAAGATTTATTTGACAGCTGGATGGATTCTTTTGAAAATGATTTCTGGGGCAAAAAACAGCCCGCCTACACCAAGCAGGCACCGGCAGCTATGAGAACCGATGTAAGAGAAACAGAAAACAGCTACGAACTGGATGTGGATCTTCCGGGATACAGAAAAGAAGACATCAAGGTTCAGCTCAAGGACGGAAACCTCACCATTTACGCATCAAAAAATACAGAGAAGGAAGAAAAAGACAAAAACGGAAAATATGTAAGACGCGAACGCTATACCGGAAACATGTCAAGAAGCTTCCATGTAGGCAATACGATCACCGAAACAGACATCCATGCAAAATTCGAAGACGGCATTTTGAAGCTGTCTCTTCCGAAACCCAGCCAGAAGGCTGTTGAACATAAAGGCTACATCGCCATTGAAGGCTAATTTCCCCTCACTTTCAGGGTTGCTGCATACACATGCAGCAGCCCTTATTTTTTTGCAATATCATTTCCCATCAGGCGCTCTGACACGGCAAATCCGGCTTCTTCCGCAAGTCTCCGGACCAGATCCGCCGCCACACAGACCACCGTTTCCTCGTGAATAAAATCCGTGATGTCCGCGTCAAAAAGAATATTGGCCTGGGCTTCAAATTCTTCGTCTCCATCCCAGAAAAGCACCGTAAGCGGCATACAGTCAAAGGCCTGGATCACATACCCCACATCCCCCTGGCGAACCGGTTCCCCGCCCAGATTTTCGCACGCCTGTTTCAGTTCTTCCGAATGACCTTCAAATATTTTTGCCAGCGGCTTCACCACCGTCCGCTGAAATGCCGGATCAAAAGGAGCTGCACGTCTGACCTTTCGGAAAGGCACAAATTCACCCTTAACAGCAGCTTCTTCCTTCGCATAATAAAACAGATGATAAATAGACATCACCGTATTAAAGGCCAGCCTCCGATCCGGATCCTTCTGCAGCATGATCATCCCTGTTCTCCGGTCTATCTGATACATTTCCCCAAAATACCGGATCCTTAAAGTCTCAGAATCCCCCTCCAGGCGGAACCGTTCCAAAAGCATCTCCTGATCCATTTCCAGAAACAGCTGTCTCCATTTTTCACAGGTCAGTTCATAGTTATCCTGATTTCCTCCCTTTGATGCAGTTAAATAATTTTCTCTCATGTTTTCCCCTTCTGCCCGTTTTTTCCTATTATATCATAAAAAGATATTGTGGACACTTGTTTCACCATGGACATTTTCCGCTAAATATGCTATTGTGAAACTGTTTGCAGCTCACGAGATTACTCATATGCAATCGGAGGATTTTCATGTTATTTAATTCCTACATTTTCATTTTTTTGTTTCTGCCCCTTTGCCTTGCAGGTTATTTCGGGCTGAATCACTTCAAAAAATACAGATTAGCTCAGGTCTTTCTGCTGCTGATGTCCCTCTGGTTTTACGGTTATTTTAATCCGGGATACCTGCTGATCATCCTGTCAAGCGTGGTGATCAATTATGCATTTTACAAAGGGATGTCTGCTTTCCCGGCGCCTGAACGAAAAAAAGCAATACTGATCATCGGCCTTGCCGCAAACGTTGGGATTCTTGTCTATTTTAAATATATGGACTTCTTTCTCTCCACGTGCAATCAGATCTTCAAAACAGATTTTGCACTGCTTCATGTGGTACTGCCCCTTGGAATCAGTTTCTTCACCTTCCAGCAGCTTTCCTTCGTCATCGATGCATACCGGGGCGAAGTTCCCGGCTATAATTTTCTGGAATATGCCTGCTATGTTACTTATTTTCCGCAGTTGATCGCAGGCCCCATCGTCACCCATGACGAACTGATTCCCCAGTTCCGGGATGTATCAAAAAAACAGTTTGACTGGGAAAATTTCAGCAAAGGCATTTATCTCTTTGTACTTGGTCTTTCCAAAAAGGTTCTGCTGGCAGACACCTTTGGAAATGCTGCCAACGTCGGCTTTGCGGACATCGGAGGACTCAATGCAGCCCAGGCGATCCTCACCATGCTTTCCTATACCATCCAGATTTATTTTGATTTCAGCGGGTACTGTGACATGGCTGTCGGTCTTGGAAAAATGATGAATTTTACACTTCCGGTAAACTTCAATTCACCATACAAGGCATTAACCATCACAGAATTCTGGGATCGGTGGCACATGACTCTTACCAGATTTTTCACCAGATATATTTACATTCCCCTTGGAGGAAGCCGAAAAGGAGAGCTTCGGACGTATCTGAACACCTTCCTGGTATTTTTCATCAGCGGCTTCTGGCACGGCGCCGGCTTCACTTTCCTATTCTGGGGAATCTGCCACGGTATTTTTACGATTATTACAAAGAAGTTCAAATCCTTCTTTGATGCGCTGCACCCCGCACTGAACTGGATCATTACCTTTGGCTTTGTCAATGTTGCCTGGGTATTCTTTCGGGCGGACTCCATCAGAGATGCTTTCCGTCTGCTGAACCGAATCGCTCTTTTCCGTTTTGGCCCCATCGGCGACGAATTTCTTTCCTGTTTCAAGCTGCCGGAACTTGTTTACCTGGTAAAACGTATCCCTTTTATCCAGAATTATACTTACCTTCTGCTGCTTGCCTTTTTCGCCGCAGCACTGTTTATCATTCTCGGAAAGAAAAATGCTTATGAACGAATGATAGAATTTCAGCCGTCTGTAAAGAACCTGCTGTCAACGTCGATCTTACTGGTATGGTGTGTATTTTCCTTTGCAGGAGTCAGCACCTTCCTTTATTTTAATTTCTAACAGGAGATTTTCCTATGCAGAATTCCAATCATAAAAAATGGGGGATTGCCTTTTTCCTGTGTACATTGACATTACTGATCATTCTGGGAAGCATCACCGCTTATATCGATCCCTATTTTCATTACACAGGTCCAAAAGAAGGCTATTCCTATCCCATCAGCAACCAGCGATACCAGAATGACGGCATCATGAAACACTTTACCTATGATGCCATGATCATCGGGACATCCATGACCCAGAACTTTAAGACCTCCGAATTTGACCGGTTATTTCAGGTGAATTCCATCAAGGTTCCCTTTAACGGTGCCACCTATCGTGAAATCAATGATAACCTGAAAACTGCCGTGGAATACAACGACAATCTTCGGGTGGTTCTGCGCTGTCTGGATTATTATCGTCTTCTCGATGCACCGGATAACATGCGCTACGACAAAAGCCTTTATCCCACTTATCTTTACGATAAAAATCCATTCAACGATGTCAGCTATCTGTTTAACAAAACCATTTTATTCGGCCCCACAAGGAAGGTTCTTCTTTATACCGATACCGGCAGGGAAACCACAGATTTTGATTCCTACGGATACTGGCAGGATGACTATGAATTTGGCAAAGACGCTATTCTGAAAACACACACCAGAAAAGAAAAAGCCGACGAGGTTTCCGCTATTTCAGACGCGGATTATCAGAATATTTTCGACAACATTACCGGGAATGTAACGACTCTGGCAGAAGAAAATCCACAGATCGATTTTTATCTGTATTTCCCGCCGTACAGCATTTACTACTGGGATGACCTGAATCAGCTCGGAACCCTGGAAAAACAGCTTGATGCAGAAAAGTATGCCATTGAACTGCTGCTCCGGTATGAAAATATCCATCTGTTTTCCTTCCATTCCGAGTTTGACCTGATCTGCGACCCGGATAATTACAAGGATTACACCCATTATGGTGCCGATATAAATGCACAGATCCTTCGTTGGATGAAGGACGGCGAGCATCTTCTCACCACAGAGAATTACGAGGAATACTGCGATACCATTCGGGAATTTTATACGAATTACGATTACGACACGTTGTATCAGTAACCAAACGGACATGTCTGCTTGCTCATACAGGTTAGCCCCTTATTTTCGAAAAAATCAAAACATTTCTGTATTTTCCCATATTTTTCTTTTCAATTCCCATGCAGAAATGGTATAATAGGATCAGCAAATACATTGTACAGTCAACGACTGCGCAATTTGCTTTCCTTTTATACCTTTTATATCAGCAGAACAGGGAACGAGCCTCCGTCTCGTTCCCTGTTCTGCATTTTACTGTTCTATTTACTGCTTCTTTTTTCCCGGTCTCGTCAAAAGCACGGCACTGGTAAGAGCCGTAAAAGGTGCCACCGTCACCAGTCCAAAGCTTCCTACCACTGTGTCCAGAATTTCTGCCGAGACATATTTATAATTAAAGATACAATCCAGAGGCGTGCCCTGCGCCATGAAGGTCATCAGAAGGGCAATATAACCGCCAGAATATGCCAGCAGGAGCGTCGTAGTCATGGTTCCCATAGCAGCCCGTCCCACGTTCATTCCGGAAGCAGCCGCCTCCCGCCATCCAATCCCCGGTTTTTTGGAGATTACCTCGTTCACGGCAGACGTAATATCCACGGAAAGATCCATCATCGCCCCGGAAGCACCGATAAAAATACCGCTCATAAAAATCC
>CAMBYR010000028.1 GCA_945872375.1 uncultured Blautia sp.
TCAAAAGGTCTAAACCCACATGAGCTTGCTCATAGGTGGGTGAAAGACCTTGGGATCCTGGTATCATATTACGCTATTTCTCAAACACCAGCTCGATTTCACCGATACCGCATTCCAGAGAGATGGTTCCCTCTGCGCCTGCATTTCTGATGTCCTCTTCTTTTCCAAGACCGCTGTAGGATCTGCCGTTCACAGACACACTTCCGATTCCGCATTCCAGGCTGTAATTGTAATCACTTTCTTCCCCTCTGACGCCGAGTTTCAGAGAACCGATTCCACATTCCGCATCAATTTCCCGGACTGTCAGGCCGGTGATCTCCGCTTCTCCGGTACCAACTTCCACATCAAGCTTTTCTGCGGTGATCTCTGCATTGGTCCTTACTTCTCCGGCACCGGTCTCCACCTTCAGTTCCTTCGCGGAAAAGCTTCCCTCCAGAGACAGACTTCCTGCTGAAACACACAGCTCCATTTTTTCGAAAGCCGTATTCTTCGGATAGAAAACATTAATTGTTATTCCGTTTCTGACACCGACTCTCGTTCCCTGTGTTTTAATCGAAAGTTTATCGGAGCTGCTTTCCACCTTTACCTGATCGGACGAGGAACCCGTTATCTCCACTTTCATTTTACTGTCATCAGTTTCCTGAAAAAGAACCTCTCCTGCATCCACATCCAGTTCGATTTCCCGCACAGGATTCATCTGATAGGCTTTGGTCCCGCTTTCGGAGGTTTTTGACTCGTCTTCATCGGAACCGGGCCAATTTCCATTCAGAATCACAATATCCGAAAGATGCCGTACTCCATTTCCAATATTTGCAGGAATCTCCACATCCTTCATTCCGGCTCCCATGGCAATTCCGGCTGCCGACAGTCCAAGTCCTGCCGCCAGAAATACACAGATCAGAACCAGCATGATTTTTCCAAACCGTTTCATCAGCTTTCACGCTCCTTTCTCCCTCTGCCCCGCAGTCTCCGGAACAGACCTCTGATTTTTCCATACAGCCATGGAACCACACGAAACGCCATCCAGACAGCCAGTAACAGAAAAACAATCGCCAGTGCCATAAGCAGGAATCCCACTCCCATGGTGAGAGCTCCGCCTGCCGGATCCTGCATGCAAACGGCAATTCCTGCCGCAATCGTTGCGATGCCTCCCGAAGCGATTCCGATAGCCGCCCCGCCGAAGCTGCATATCAGGACAAACGGAAGAAACAGGATCGTAAAAATAACTCCTGCCACACTTCCTGCCGTTCTGGTAATCAACGGCCACGCAAAGACTATCGCTATAATCAGAAGAATCAGGTTGCTGCGGTTTATCAGGCCCCCGGAAGTCTTTTTCTGTTCTTCACTCATGATTTATACTCCTCCCTCAAACAATCTGGTAATCTTTGACGAATAATTTTTCCACTCCTCCTGATACAGACGAAGCTGGGCAGCGCCTTTGTCAGTCAGCTTATAATAACGTCGATTTCTTCCCGCAAACGCAATATCACAGACAGACAAACAACCATCCTTCTGCAGACGGCGAAGAACCGGATACAGGGTAGATTCCGAAACATTCAGAACATTCCTCACATCCTGCGTGATCTTATACCCATAGGTTCCCTCCGCTTCCTGCGAAACAACCGCAAGAACAATGGCATCCAGAAGAGCTGCCCCTGTATTAAATACCATTCACTCACTTCCTTTGTTTATAATATATGATACCAGGGTCAAAAGGTCTAAACCCACATGAGCTTGCTCATAGGTGGGTGAAAGACCTTGGGACCCGCCCCGATATGAGCATAAAAGTGGGATTATAATCCCACGATATGCGAATGTCGGGTAGGATTGTGGGAGTGCAATGCACGGAGCAATCCGTAGGTATCATAGTTGGGGGCTTTTGACCCCAACTTCATTTATACGCCAATACTATATATTGTATAATATCTTTTTGTCAATAGTATTTTATAAAAACAGAATATTGGATATAATGAGAAAAATTCAGAAGAAAAGAAGGAACCAACCATATGATACATGAATCCATGCTTCCTCCGGAATTTCTTTGCAGAATGAAAGAAATGCTGGGGCCGGAATACGATTCTTTTTTACAAAGCCTTGATTCTCCCCGAACCTACGGTCTCCGGGTAAATACGGCTAAAATTTCCTGTGAAGAGCTGGAGAGGGAAGCACCCTTTTCCCTCCGGAAAATCCCCTGGATAGAAAACGGCTATTTTTATGGCGGGGAAGACCGCCCTTCCAGATGTCCGCTTTACCAGGCAGGTTTATATTACCTTCAGGAGCCCAGTGCCATGACCCCTGCCTCCCGGATTCCGGTAAAGCCCGGAGAATATGTCCTGGATCTCTGCGCAGCCCCCGGAGGAAAGGCCACCGCCCTGGGTGCGGCCTTAAAAGGACAGGGACTATTGGTAGCCAATGATATCAGCACATCCCGTGCACGGGCGCTCCTTCGGAATCTGGAGCTTTTTGGCATTGCAAACAGCGTGGTCACCAATGAAACTCCGTCAAAGCTCGTAAATGCTTTTCCGGAATTTTTCCATAAGATCATTCTGGATGCTCCCTGTTCCGGAGAAGGGATGTTCCGAAAGGAAGAGGCTCTGGCCAGAGACTGGACACCCGAAAAATCCAGAGAGCTTGCCGCTATCCAGAGAGAACTGATCCTTCAGGCAGCGGATATGCTTCGCCCAGGCGGAATGCTGCTCTATTCCACCTGTACCTTTGCCCCGGAAGAAGATGAACAGACCGTTTCCCACCTTCTCTCCATGCGTCCGGAAATGGAGCTTCTGGATATCCCCGGATATGAGGGCTTTTCCGCCGGTGTTCCAGCCTGGGGAAACGGTGACGAACGATTAAAAAAATGTGTCCGGATCTTTCCTCATAAGATGGATGGGGAAGGTCACTTTATGGCACTCTTTCAAAAACCCGGAATCACTTCCCGGGACACCGGTTCCATCCGTACAAAGCAAAACCCTGACACCAGAAAATGGCTGGAAGCGTTTTTCCTGGAAATCGGGCTTCACAGTCTCCAGGGCATGCCCTTCGACTGGAATCGTGTGGAAACCCGCGGCGAACGCGTGTATTATCTTCCCCCCTGTGCCCATCGGTTCCGTGGGATCACCTTCCTTCGAAACGGTCTCTATCTGGGCGATCTGAAGAAAAACCGTTTCGAGCCATCGGAGCCCCTGGCTCTGGCACTTTATAAAGGAGATGCCGAAGCCGTCATCTCCCTTCCCGTGGACGATCCGCGGATCACCCGTTATCTGAAGGGCGAAACCCTTCTCATTCAGCCGGATGAAGCGCCGCACAAAAAAGGCTGGCATCTTCTCTGTGTCAGCGGCTATCCTCTCGGCTTCGGCAAACTGGTAAACGGCACTCTGAAAAACAAATATCCTGCGGGCTGGAGAGTCTGACTCTCCGCCGCAGGATATTTTTCATGGATGTCATCTATTTTAATTCCAATACTTTTCCAAGCGTAAAGGAATAAATATAGATTTCGGTCACACTCTTTTTCAGCATCCGTTCCAGAGCCTCCGCATATTCCTCCAGCTGAATATGATACAGATCGATCAGTCTTTGCTCTTCTCCCGGCATCACTCTGTCCGTTTTATAGTCCACCAGAATCAGTTCTTCCTCTTCCTGAAAATAAGCGTCAATGATCCCCTGTACCAGTACCGGTTCTTCTGAAGGCCATGCCGGATTGATCCTGGATGCCTCTGTGGAGATCACAAAAGGCTGTTCCCTGAACAGAGCGCCCTTCGCCGAAGCCTTCTGCATCCGCCTTCCAAGAGTGCTTTTTGCAAAATCAAGAATGTCCTTTTCCCGGATACAGTCCGCTTCCTGCTGACTCATTTTATTCTGCAGCACAAGTGCCGCCTTCTGCTCACGGATCTCCTCTTTCGAACTCATACGTCCATAATCCAGGCATTCCATCAGTCTGTGATATGCCGTTCCTCTGGCAGCTCCCCGGAAGGTTTCTTCTGTCTGTTCCGAAGCAAAGCGGGGGATCAACGGCACAAGATCCGGTTCAAAGAACAGGGCCTCTTCCTTTTCGCTGCCGCCGGAAAACTCTCTTTTTTTCAGTTCAGACACGCTGACCTTCACGGGAATCTCCTTTCTGTACCAGTAGGGATACTGAAAAGAAAAGCGTTCCTCTATGGCTTCCCGGATCCGGGGATCCGCAGTCTGATTTTCATCCCAGTTTTTCAGAAATTCCTCCTGCATCTGATCGCCGGCCTGCTTTCGTACCTCTTCCCCGGCCAGCTCCAATGCCGTCACAACGTGGAAATCAAAATCTGCCGCATCCTGATACAGATCCTTCTGTCTTTTCGGAAAGATACCGTATGCCTGATAAAATTCATCCATACACCGATGCCTTGCAAGAGAAGGCAGGACAAAATCCCAGAAGTTTTTGGCCCTCAGTCGGGTCCCTGCCGGAAGCAGAACCTCCTCCTTTTCTCCAAAGCCGGACAGCTTCACCGCCAGCTTTTCCAGCTTTCCTGCTGTTCCCGTGAGAATCAGCTTTTCCTTTGCGCGGGTCATTGCCACATAAAGCACGCGCAGCTCTTCTCCCAGGCTTTCCTTCAAAAGTTCCCGGCGGATCAGCTGTTTATAGAGCGTAGAACATATCACCCTCTTTTCCGGAAAAACAGCGTCGGCACCAAACCCAAGATCCGGGTGAACAAGGAGCCCTGCGTTTATGTCCTGGAAATTAAACTGCTTTCCCATGCCCGCCGCAAACACAATGGGAAATTCCAGACCCTTGCTTTTATGAATGGTCATGATCTGCACGGCGGAGGTTCCTCCGGAAAGATTCACCTCACCAAAATCCACTTCATATTTCTGCAGATTTTCAATATAACGGACAAAGTTGAAAAGCCCCCGGTAACTGGTTTTTTCATATTCCATGGCTTTTTCCACCAGCATACGAAGATTGGCGCTTCGCTGCTCTCCTCCCGGCAGAGCTCTCACGTAATTTCCATATCCGGTTACCTCCAGCACATACAGAATCACCTCGTGAATCGGCGTCCAGGATGCCAGCTCCCGCACATGTTCCAGAAGTGTCAGAAACTGCCTGAGCTTTTCTTTCAGTTCTTCCTTTGGCGATTCTTCCGGAAACAGCACGATCTGTCCATCCTGTACATAATTCAGGACACTGTCATACAGAGGTCCCCTGGAATGTTCCAATCGGATTTCCGCCAGTTCCTGGGCCGAACAGCCCACGATCGGAGACCGAAGCACGCTGGTCAGCGGAATATCCTGGAGAGGATTGTCACAGATACGAAGGAAGTTCAGGATCGTTACCACCTCCACGGCAGAAAAATATCCGGTTCTGGATGCCGTATATGCCGGAATCCCCTGAGATGCCAGCACCTCTGCAAATACATCGGCCCATCCGGAGGCTGTCCGCAGGAGGATGGCAATATCACTATATTCCACCGGACGGTATACGCCTGTTTCTTTATCCAGGATGCTCTCATGCTCCATCATTCTCCTGATTTCCTGGGCAATGGTCATCGCCTCCAGTTCTCTGGATGTCTGCCGGGAAGCCTCATCCTCCAGCTCTTCGCCATCCTTTTCGATCAGCAGGACTTCGGTTCTGACAAAGTCCTTATTTTGTCCTTCCGGAAAGACGGCACCGGGATACAAAGCCGCCGCATCATCATAATCCACACCGCCCAGATCGGATCCCATCACCTGCCGGAAAATATAATTCACGCTTTCCAGCACCTCTTTCCGGCTTCGGAAGTTTTTGTGAAGGTCGATTCTCTGCTCATCACTGTCGTTTAGGGTATAGCTTTTATATTTTCCCATAAACAGCTCCGGCCTTGCCAGACGGAACCGGTAAATACTCTGCTTTACATCCCCTACCATAAAGGTATTTTTCTGTTTTTTTGCCCATCCTGACACACAATTGGTCAGATACTCCTGGACCAGATTGCTGTCCTGATATTCATCCACCAGCACCTCGTCGTATTTTTCCGAAAGCTCTCTGGCGGCCTGGGTCATTTGGAACGTATCACCCTTTTTTTCCATGAGGATCTGAAGGGCCATATGCTCCATATCCGTGAAATCCAGCACATTTTTGTCCCTCTTCTTTTCTGCAAATCGCTGCCGGAATTCCCGGACCAGCTCCACCAGAACTTCAAGAGGTTTTCCGGCAGCTTCCATCAGTCCTGACAGATCCTGCTCCTTCCACGCAAAATACTGCTTCCCCAGATTTTTCAGGATCTCCTTTGCTTCCTCACGAAGGGCCTTCACCTGCTCCTTCGTCCGCTCGTCCGCATCCGGCATTTTTTTTGCCGAAAGACGGGCAAAGGAAAGATTTTCCAGAATCTCTCTGATGGCATCATACTGTCGTTCTTCCACGTGCCTGCTCAGTATACGGATCGTTTCCAGATCACTGTTCAGTGCCTCCTCATAGAGATAGGGGCCTGTCGGGGAAAGACATAACTGTATGGCTTCCCGGACACACTCCTCCGCCTGCTCCAGCTCTTCCAGACAGGCCTTCCACAAAAAGATCATCCAGGCAGCCTCTTCTCCCTCCTTCGGATGATAGATCTCCAGGCAGTGAGAAAGCCACTGATCCGGATCAGGATGACTGACGGCCGCCTCGTATACCTTCTGGATCAGATCACCGATGCCTTCATCGGTTTTTCCTGTGGAGTAGCTGTCCACAAAATCACGAAATCCCGCATCGCCCTTCTGATGGTGTTCTTCGATCAGTTCTTTCAGCACATCCTGACGAAGAAGCTTTAATTCTCCCTCATCTGCTGTCCGATACCCCGGATCCAGACCGATCAGATGAAAATAATTCCGGATCACATAGGAACAGAAGCCATCAATGGTCGTGATCTGTGCCGTATGGATCAGTGTGATCTGCCTCTGAAGATGCTCGTTGTCCGGATCCTCGTAAAGCGCCTGTTCGATCGCCCGGGAAATACGTTCCCGCATTTCACCGGCTGCTGCCCTGGTAAAGGTCATGATCAGCATCCGGTCAATGTCCACCGGGTGGTCAGGATCCATGATCCTGCTCAGAATGCGCTGCACCAGAACGGCTGTTTTACCGGAACCTGCGGCCGCACTGACCAGAATGTTCCTGTCTCTCAGGGAGATGACCTTCTGCTGTTCCTCCGTCCACTGTACACCCATTTCACTGCACCTCACTTTCCATAGCCTTCCAGAGTTCTTCATCGGAAAAGTTTTTCAGCCTGCGATATGTAAAACCGGGCATCTTTTTGTCAAATCCGCATACACTCTGATAAGGGCACCAGGTACAGGCATTTTTGCTGCCCAGTTCATAGGGCGCGATCTCTGCCTGCCCCTCCAGGATCGCCTCCTGAATACCTGCTATTTTTTTCTTCACATAGGCATTCAGAATCCGGAATTGCTCTTCTGTGGCAACCGACGAGGATTTCCGAAAGCTTCCGTCCCTGTTAAAGGAGACCGGAACAGAGCATCCCGTTCTGTCCATTTTTCTGACCACATCCGGTTCCGCCTTTACAAGACCATTCATCTTCAGTTCCTTCAGAATCTCTTTTGTCACCTGCTCCACATCCGCTTCTGCCTTTTCCCTCACCATGGGATCCTTCACATTGTAATAAAAGATTCCCGCCGGCTCCACGTTCTTGTCCGGATATTTTTTCCGTTCCACCTGCATGGCAGCATCCAGATAAATCAGAAGCTGAAGCTGGAGTCCGTGATAGGTCGCTACCAGATCAAACGACGTGTTTCCCGTTTTATAATCGATGATCTTTACCAGTACACGGTTTTCTTCTTCCAGCACATCTACCCTGTCGATCCTGCCGCCTCCAAAAGCCACTTCAAAGCCTTCCGGCTGAAAATCGCCTTCTTTCAGCTGCTGCTGTAAAGCCCAGAGTGTTCTTTTTAAAATGCGGCGGGTTCGCTCGATCATATACAGATTTCTTGCACTGCTCTGGAGAATGGTGTTCCCGTAATCCAAGGCGATCCTGTCCAGACAGACATCTGCCAGGCGATCCCTGTCCTGATCCTCAAGGGTCTTCCAGTCCAGCTGTTCCCGGCGAACCTCTACGGCAAAATCCTCCAGTGCCTGATGAATAATATTTCCCATATCCATGGGACGAAATTCATACTGTGCCCGTTCCGTGATCTGCAGTCCATACCGGAGAAAATGCGCAAAAGCACAGGTGGAAAACCGTTCCAGCCTTGTCGCACTGTAGGGAGAGATTTCCCCGTACAGCACCTTCGCCACGCTTTTGCTGATGATATCCACCGGTTTTCTGTAAAAAGAAGCATCCACCAGTCTCTTCACCACAGGACGATAAATGGGACTTCTCAGATACCAGCTATATAATTCCCGAAAAACAGGGTCTGTCCCGCCTTTTGCCAGCCCATCCAGAAAATAATCCAGGCTGGTGCCCGGTGCTTCCAGCGCCTCCATAGGATCCTCCCATTCACCTGCTTCCTGAAGGCAGAGTCCCGGGTACAGATCCGTCATCGTTCCGATGAGATAGGCCGGACGCAGGGCCTCGCCGCTTCCGCCGGAGCGGCTGTAGGACAGACAGAGGTGTTCACTGGGCTTTGTCAGATTCAGATACAGATAAAAACGCTGGATATTCATCTGCTCCCTTGGTGTAGGTGCCAGCTCAATTCCCTGGCCTTCAAAAAAGTCGCGGTCCATTTCGGTGAGTATTCCGCCCTTGTCCGTATTCTTCGGAATACTTCCCTCATTAACTCCCACAAAGAACAGGGCTCGGACGGCCTTCAGCCGTGTTCGTTCCATATCTCCGATCAGAATCTGATCCATGCTGGGGGGAATCAGCGCCACCTCCGCTTCTGACAGCCCCGTTTCCAGAAGCTGCTGAAATTCCCGTCTGCTCACCGTTTCTTCTCCCAGGATCTCCACCATTTTGTCCAGAAGCTCCATGATGATGCCATAGATCTGCGCATATTCCTTTTCCATTGCCTTATTCCCGGCTTCGGAAAATTTCTGTTCCCGTTCCTTCAGCTTTTCCTGAATTCTGCTTTTCACAATGAAAGAATACAGGCTTTTGCAGAATTCTCCGACCGTTCGTTTTCCCCCGGAAAAGCCTTCCTGCAGATCACTGATCTCCTCCAGGAACCGCTGCCGCAGCCCGTTCAGTTCTCCTATGGTCTCCGGCTCCATCCCCTGATAGATCCGCACCCATTTTTCTTTCCAGCGGCCTGCTCCACGAATTCCCAGAGCAACCACATAGTTTTCCAGACGGTCTGTTTCTTCTCTTGTAAGATCAGACATCCCGCAGCGCAGATACCGAAAGACACTTTCATAGGACATTCCCTGCACCGTCATGTCCACGGCAGAACGCAGATATTCCACAAACGGATTCATGAGAACGGTATGCTTTTCATCCACAAAATACGGAACGCCGGCACCGGAAAAGGCCTGTCCTGCCAGACTTGCATACTCTTCCAGATTTCCGGTGATCACCGCGATCTCTCCGTAGCGATATCCCTTTTCCCGTACAAGCCGGGAAATTCTGCGCGCCGCTTCCTCCATTTCCTTCAAAGGATTTGCAGCGGAAAAAATCTGAATTTCTTCCTGGGGCTGTTCATAAACCCTTCTCCGGTACCGAAACAGGTTCCGTTCCAGAAATCCAAGGGCCGGTGAGCCAGAAAAGCGTGATTTCTGATTTCCCCTGATCCACACAGGTTCTTCGGCACCTCCGGCCATTTCCGTCAGAGTACAGACCATCTTCCGGCTCATATAAAACAGCTGGTGAGGCTTTCCGGGCGTAAAAGGATTTTCTCTCTCATCCATGGTCACCGTCACAAATACTCTGCTGCAGAGCCTGAAAAGCTCCTGGACCACTCTGTTCTGAATGGGGGTAAAACCGGTAAACCCATCCAGAAGCATGACGCTTCCCCGTATTTTTTCAGACTTCGGAAGTACCTCCAGCAGAACATCCAGAACTTCCTCACCCGTCATATAATGACCGGACAGATACTCCCGAAATGCCCTGTAAAGGGTACTCACATCAGCGAGCTTCATGGCAAGCAGCTTTTGGTTTTCCGCCTGCTTCAGCATCTGATCCAGCTCTTCTTCCCGTACATCATACTGCATAAACTCTGAAATCAGAGATTTCACCTCGTCCAGATACCCCGGCTTGTTCATCTGATTTCCCAGATAAGGCAGTTCTTTTTTATGGATCTGCACCATTTTCTGCAGCACCATGCTTTTCCCGGTTTCCTCCAGAAGTTTCCGGCTGTCTCCCCCGGTCTCCTCGAAAACCCGGTATGCCAGACGGTCAAAGCTCAGAATGTCAATATTCAGAATTCCATGTCCCGGATGCATTTCCACCAGAGTTTTCTGGGTCTGCATGGTAAACTGCTCCGGAACAATGACATAATACCGTTTTTCCGGATGGGCCATGGCCTCCCGGATGATCGTCTGATATGCGTAATGGGACTTTCCGGCGCCCGAACTTCCGATAATAAACTGCAGTGACATGTATAACCTCCATCATGCATGAGCTTTTTCCTGAATTATAACACGGGGGAAACAATTATTCCAGAGCGGCAATATCCCTCCCTGATGGTATATTTTTTCTTTCTCCGTAATAGGATATAGAAAACAGATCAGGAGGCGTGCGCCATGAGTTCCAAAACAAAAATTATTGTTCTGCATATGAAAGAAGTGATCTATACCGCCATCTTTCTGCTCTTTGCCATCCTGTTGGGCATTCTTATCTTTTTCATGTTCGGTCCCGAAAAAAATAAGCCTGCCTCTTCGGATGAGGCAGGCTTGTATACACCGGGCGTTTATCGTTCCTCTGTTCAGTTAAGCGGCAATACATTTGACGTGGAGGTCACTGTGGATGCAGACAGGATCAAGTCCATTCAGCTTGTGAATCTAAGCGAAAGCACTGCTGCCATGTTTCCTCTGATGAAGCCTGCACTGACTTCTCTTGCCAGCCAGATCTACGCTTCCCAGTCCCTGGAAAACCTTCAGTATTCTTCTGATCAGAAATATACCTCTCTTGTGCTGATGGATGCCATCAGAGCAGCCGTCAGCAAGGCAGAGGTAAAATAATGAAGATCAAAGAGCTTCGATCTCGTCCAGCCAGTGTTTCGCACAGGCATCACTGGGCATACGGAGATCTCCTCTTGGAGATACTGCCACACTTCCGACCTTCGGTCCATCCGGCAGACAGGAACGTTTAAACTGCTGCTGGAAAAATCTGCGGTAAAATGTTTTCAGCCATTTCAGAATGGTTTCTCTGTCATATTCTCCTGCAAACGCATACTGTGCGAGACGGAAAATCTTTTCCGGCGGGAAGGTCCAGCGCAGCATGTAATACAGGAAGAAATCGTGCAGCTCATAAGGACCCACCAGATCCTCTGTCTTCTGGGAGATCACACCATCCTTCGGCGGCAGAAGTTCCGGGCTGACCGGAGTATCCAGAATGTCCAGAAGTACCTCGCTGAGTTTTTCATCTCCGCAGGTATCGGCGTAATATCGTACCAGATGGCGCACCAGAGTTTTGGGAACAGACGCATTTACGCCGTACATGGACATATGATCCCCATTGTAGGTAGCCCATCCAAGAGCCAGCTCCGAAAGATCTCCGGTTCCGATTACGATTCCGCCGGACTGATTGGCAATATCCATCAGGATCTGGGTCCGCTCTCTTGCCTGGCTGTTTTCGTAGGTAACATCATGAACCTCGGGATCATGAGCGATATCACGGAAATGTACGTTTACAGCCTCCCGGATATTCACCTCTTTTAAAGTGGTTCCCAGACGCTGACTTAACACGCAGGCATTGTTGTAGGTTCTGTCTGTGGTTCCGAAGCAGGGCATCGTCACAGCCGTAATCATGCTTCTGTCCATTCCAAGGAGGTCGAACGCACGGACTGTAACCAGAAGGGCCAGCGTGGAATCCAGACCTCCGGAGAGTCCGATCACCGCATTTCGCCCGTGAATATGAGCCAGACGTTTTTTCAGGCCCATGGCCTGAATGTTCAGGATCTCATCACAGCGTCTGTCGCGCTCCTCCTTTCCTCCCGGCACAAAGGGACGGGAAGATAT
Source organism: uncultured Blautia sp. (assembly GCA_945872375.1). Taxonomy (GTDB): domain Bacteria; phylum Bacillota; class Clostridia; order Lachnospirales; family Lachnospiraceae; genus Blautia_A. The sequence continues at coordinate 12,047 of CAMBYR010000028.1, forward strand.
CCTTCCGGTGAGAACCGTTTCCTTTACAGAAAGATCAAATCCGATCTCCTGATAGCTGTCCGAATTTTCTTCCGAGGCAAAATGAAAGGTAGTCATCCTCCTCCGTTCATTTGCCAGTTTCCGTACATCGACTTCCGCGCAGGTAATTCCGTTGACAAAACGGGGGCTTTCCGCCAGTACCGTTCCATTTTCCGCGATGAGATTCTGTCCGCCGAATACGACATCCTGGGTGGATTCCCCTTCTCCTGCCGTCGCATAAATATATCCGCAGATCAGTCGTCCCGACTGGCCGCTTACCAGGCTTCTTCTGTACGAATCCTTTCCTACCACTTCATCACTGGCAGACAGGTTCACCAGCAGGGAAGCCCCATGAAATACGTGTTCCACGCCAGGAGGATTCGGTGCCCAGAGATCCTCACAGATTTCCACGCCCACCTTCAGTTCCGGAATCTGTCTGCAGGAAAACAGCAGCTTCCGTGAAAACGGAACACTCACCTTTTCATTCAGCATCAGAATTCCCTGTGTGTCTGCACCGGAAGCAAAATACCGCTGTTCATAAAATTCATTGTAATTGGGAAGATGGGTTTTCGGCACGATTCCCAGGATCTTTCCATGGGAGACTGCTGCAGCTCCATTATAAAGCTTTCCGCCGTATTCTGCCGGAAGACCCACAAACAGCAGGGCATCCAGTTCTGCTGTTTCCGCTGCAATTCTGAAAAGCTGTTCTTTTGCCTGATTCAGCAGAAGCTCCTGCCAGAACAGGTCTCCGCAGGTATAGGCGGTAATCCCCAGTTCCGGTGTTACAATGATTTTTGCCCCCTGTTTCGCTGCTTCCGCTGCACTGCGGATTATTTCTGAGGCATTGTAGTCACAATCTGCCACCCGGACATTCGGTGTACAGGCAGCCACTTTGATAAATCCGTCTTTCATGGCCTTTTCCTTTCTATGATCACTTTCCTGACTTACATTTCCGAAGAATTTCCTTCAGCTCTTCCACACTGAACACATAATTGGTGTTGCAGAAATGACAGTTGAGCTCCACTTCTTTTCCTTCCTGGATCAGCTCGTTCAGTTCCTTTCTTCCAATGCTGATCAGTGCTTTTTCCACCCGGCTCTTGCTGCAATTACAGTAAAATTCCGTGGGAATGCGTTCACTGATCTCCAGGTCAAAGCCTTCCAGAACCTTTTCCAGCAGGCTTTCCGGCGTATGTCCCTCTTCCAGAAGGGTCGTGACGGAAGAAATATTCTGCACATTTTTTTCCAGGCGGTCGATGACGGCCTCTTCTGCAAAAGGCATGACCTGAACAATAAATCCTCCTGCCTGACGAACCGTATTGTCTTTATTCATCAATACGCCCAGCCCTACTGCCGAAGGTACCTGTTCGCTTGTGGCAAAATAATAGGTCAGATCTTCTGCGATCTCACTGGTCTGAAGAGCCACCTGTCCCATATATGGTTCTTTCATGCCCATATCTTTAATGACATTCATAAATCCGACGCCGACAGCCCCTGCCACATCCAGTTTTCCTTTTGCATTGGCAGGAATGATTACATTGGGATTTCCCACATAACCTTTCACTCTTCCTTTGGAATCTGCCGTTACGGTGATTCCGTTCAGCGGACCGCCTGCTTTGATCTGAAGGGTCAGGATATCATTATCGCCCTTCATCATCACACCCATCATGGCGCCGCCTGTGAGAAGTCGTCCCAAAGCGGCAGTGGCCACCGGGCTGGTGTTATGATCCTTTCTTGCTGTTTCCACCACATCCGTGGTTACAGCGGCAAATGCACGTACCTGCTGGTTTGCCGCCATTGCTCTTACAATATAATCACTCATAGTTCTCCCTCTGTTTCTATCTTAAACTGACATGTCTGCTGCACAGACATCACATGGCTGCTGTCCGGAACTTTTATGGCAAGTATGTGTATCCTTGCCTTTTTCCCGAAACAGGAATGTCAGCCTCTCACTGTCCGGGCGGGGCTTTTCCAGGGTATAGGCATCATACACTGCCGCAAATTCCATGCCGGCATCTTCTCCAAGCCTCCGGATGGTCTCCGGGGAATAAGCCCGCTGATAATGAACTTCTTCTTCTTTTTCATACAGACCGTCTTCTCATGGAAGGAACAGTGTCATCTCGTAAATATAGATACC
>CAMBYR010000029.1 GCA_945872375.1 uncultured Blautia sp.
CTACCTGCTCACGTTCGATCTTCTGCTCTACATGAACATGGTACAGCATACGCACAGTATCCTCCTGAATACTGTTTGTCATAGCGGTAAACATTTCAAAAGCGCTCATTTTATATTCCACTACCGGGTCACGCTGGCCATAAGCCGCCAGTCCGATACCCTGACGAAGCATTTCCATATCATCGATATGATCCATCCATTTGCTGTCAATGCTCTTCAGAAGGACCACGCGTTCCAGTTCACGAAGCTGTTCCGGTTCCGGGAACTCGGATTCCTTTGCCTCGTAAAGCTTTACGGCTTCCTCTTTCAGAATATGCTTCATTTCATTTCTGCGTTTGCCTTTTACCTTTTCTTCGGTCACAGGCTTCAGCGGAATGATGGGCAGAAGCACGCTGTTGAATTCATTCAGATCCCATTCTTCGGCATCCACATCATCGGAAAAGACCATATCCACAGTGCTGTCCACAATATCGGTGATCATCTTGAAGATTGCTTCACGCATGTTTTCACCGTCAAGCACCTGACGGCGCTCTTTGTAAATGATCTCACGCTGCTCGTTATTTACCTGGTCATAATCCAGAAGGTTTTTACGAATACCAAAGTTGTTGAACTCGATCTTTTCCTGTGCCTTTTCGATGGCATTGGAAAGCATTTTGTGCTCGATCTGCTCGTTCTCCGCAACACCCAGAGAGGTAAATACCTTCATCAGACGTTCAGAACCGAACAGGCGCATCAGATCGTCTTCCAGAGAGATGTAGAAACGGGATTCACCCGGGTCTCCCTGACGTCCGGAACGTCCGCGGAGCTGATTGTCGATACGTCTGGACTCATGGCGCTCTGTACCGATGATCTTCAGACCGCCGGCCTCACGGGCAATTTCGTCCAGCTTGATATCGGTACCACGGCCTGCCATGTTTGTGGCAATGGTAACTGCCCCTGCCTGACCGGCCTGTGCAACGATTTCCGCTTCCAGTTCATGGAACTTCGCATTCAGAACGTTATGCTGAATTCCCTCACGGCGAAGCATCTTGCTGATCAGCTCGGAAGTCTCGATGGTAATGGTACCCACCAGAACCGGCTGCTGTTTGGCATGTGCTTCCTTAACCGCTTCCACAACTGCGTTGAATTTTTCTTTTTTGGTCATGTACACGGCATCATCCAGATCCTTACGCTGTACCGGTCTGTTGGTGGGGATCTCCACAACGTCCATTCCGTAAATATCACGGAATTCCTTTTCCTCAGTAAGTGCTGTACCTGTCATACCGCCTTTTTTGTCATATTTATTGAAGAAGTTCTGGAACGTAATGGTGGCAAGAGTCTTGCTCTCACGTTTTACCTTTACATGTTCCTTTGCCTCGATTGCCTGATGAAGTCCGTCGGAATAACGGCGGCCGGGCATAATACGTCCTGTAAATTCATCGACGATCAGGATCTCGTCATCCTTTACCACATAATCCTGGTCCTTATGCATCAGATTGTGCGCACGAAGGGCAAGAATGATGTTATGCTGGATCTCCAGATTTTCCGGGTCTGCCAGGTTGTCGATGCTGAAGAATTTCTCTACCTTGTGAACGCCCTGCTCTGTGAGGTTGACGATCTTATCCTTTTCATTTACGACGAAATCACCTGTTTCAATGACTTCCTCACCCATGATGGCAGCCATTTTTGTCATCTCATGGCTGGCCTCACCACGCTCAAGCTGTCTGGCAAGAATGTCGCAGACCTCATAAAGCTTGGTGGATTTTCCGCTCTGTCCGGAAATGATCAGAGGAGTACGCGCTTCATCGATCAGGACAGAGTCCACCTCGTCGATGATGCAGTAATGCAGGTCTCTCTGTACAAGCTGTTCTTTATAAATGACCATATTGTCACGAAGATAGTCAAATCCCAGTTCGTTGTTGGTCACATAGGTAATATCACAGTTATATGCTGCACGGCGCTCTTCCGGTTTCATGTCATTCAGTACGACTCCGACCGTCAGGCCAAGGAACTCATGAACCTTGCCCATCCATTCAGCATCTCGTTTTGCCAGATAGTCATTGACTGTTACAATGTGTACGCCGCATCCTTCCAGCGCGTTCAGATATGCCGGAAGTGTGGATACCAGAGTTTTTCCTTCACCGGTCTTCATTTCTGCAATTCGGCCCTGATGAAGAATAATACCGCCGATGATCTGTACCCGGTAATGCTCCATGCCGAGCACTCGCTTTGCAGCTTCCCGCACGGTAGCAAATGCCTCCGGAAGCAGGGAATCCAGTGTGGCTCCTTCCTCCAGGCGTTTTCTGTACTCTCTCGTCTTGTCTCTGAGCTGTTCGTCAGTCAGCTTCTGCATCTCCGGGCGCAGTGCTTCTGTCTTTTCCACCAGAGGCATAATACGTTTTACCTCTCGCTGGCTGTGCGTCCCGAATACTTTTGAAAAAACATTCATAAATCTGCTCCTGTGGTTCTTTATTTTGCGTAACCATTCTGCCTTTGAACCGTTACTTTTCTATATCTATTCGGTAAAGATTTCTGGAATCATTTACGTTTTTAATGGTACGTATCTGTTCATTACCTTCACAGATATGATTATACAAACTATATCTTAACACTTTCCGGTCCGGAAGACAATAAATTTTTAGTGAATAAAATGTGTCGCGTAAAAAAGGAGCTGCCGGCGCAGCTCCTTCGTGATTCCTTATACTTCCGGCTCGATCAGTCCGTAGGTATTTCCCTTACGTTTATAAACCACATTCACCTGGTCTGTTTCCGCATTCACAAATACGAAGAAATTGTGTCCAAGAAGCTCCATCTGCACACATGCATCCTCCGGATACATGGGCTTGATATCGAATTTCTTGCTACGGATGATCTTTACCTCTTCATCTTCATCATAGTCCTTGTTCAGATACTCCTGCTGGAAGCTTCCGGCTGCCTGCTGACGGTCTACGATCTTGTTTTTATATTTGCGAAGCTGGCGCTCGATGACCTCTTCTACCAGATCAATGGAAACATACATGTCGTTGCTTACCTGTTCCGAACGAATGATGTTGCCTTTTACCGGGATTGTAACTTCAATTTTCTGTCTTTCTTTTTCCACACTTAAAGTTACTACAACTTCGGTGTCAGGAGTGAAATACCGTTCCAGTTTTCCGAGCTTGTCCTCCACAGCGGTTTTGAGGCCCTCAGAAACTGTAATATTTTTTCCGCTGATAATAAATTTCATACATCCATCCCCTTTGCTGTTTGATGGGTATATTATATCACATCGTCACAGATTTTAACATCATTTTACGAAAAATTTATATATTTTTCTGAAGATTCGGTTACTGTTCACTCCGTTCTCAGTAACACGCTTCGCGATGCACAGAAATTATGCCTCCAGGCAATCTCCCAGAATATCGATCATCTCATCGATCTGTTCTTTTTTGATCACCAGCGGCGGAACCATACGCAGGACATCCTTTCCGGCAGAAATCACCAGAAGTCCTTCTTCCAGAGCTTTTGTCACGATCTCTCCCACCGGACGCCCTGTGATAACCAGACCCTGCATAAATCCTTTTCCTCTTCTTTCGGCCACACAGTCATATTTTTCCACAAGCTCATCCAGCTTCTGCTCCAGATATGGGATCAGTTCCCGGACATGCTCCAGAATATGATCCTGTTCAAAAATATCAAACACCTTGCTCACTGCCGCACATACAAACGGATTTCCCCCATAGGTAGTGCCGTGGTCTCCCGGCGTCAGAGACATGGCTGCAGCCTTTTCTCCGAGGACAAACGCGCCTACAGGAACACCGCTTCCAAGTGCTTTTGCGCAGGTCATGATATCCGGCTTCACACCATATCCCTGCCATGCAAAATACTCACCGGTACGTCCCATGCCACACTGGATCTCGTCAAAGATCAGAAGGATATCCTTTTCATCGCAGAGCTCCCGGAGTCCTTTCAGAAATTCCGGATCTGCCGGATAAATTCCGCCTTCTCCCTGCACAACTTCCGTAAGAATGGCACAGGTCTTTTCATTTACCAGCGCCTTCACACTGTCCAGATCATTAAAATCCGCAAACTTTACGCCGCCGATCAGCGGTTCAAAGGGTTCCCGGTAATGAGCCGTTCCCGTCACCGACAGAGCACCCATGCTTCTTCCGTGGAAAGAATGATTCATGGCAATGATCTCATGGCAGTCCGCATTGCCGTTTTTTGTATAGGCGTACTTTCTGGCAGCCTTCAGCGCGCCCTCAATGGCCTCTGTTCCGCTGTTGGTAAAAAACGCCTTGCTCATACCGCTGGCACGAACCAGTTTCTCTCCTGCTTCGGTCATTGGCACATTGTAATACAGATTGGAAATATGAGTCAGCTTATCCACCTGTGCTTTCAGTGCTTCATCATATCCCGGATAATGATAGCCCAGGGCATTCACTGCGATTCCTGCTGCAAAATCCAGGTATTTCAGTCCTTCCGTATCATAAAGATAGCATCCCTCTCCACGTTCGAACACAACCGGAAAACGATTATAGGTATGGAGAATGCTTTCTTCAGATGCCTGCATCTGTTCATTCATATTCATGGTAAAATTTCACACCATCCTCTCGTAAAATTGCAGTACCGATACCTTTGTTGGTAAAGATTTCCAGAAGGAGGCTGTGGGGAATCCTTCCGTCCAGAATATGTACGCGGCTGACACCATGCTCGATGGCATCTATACAGTTGCGAAGCTTGGGAATCATTCCGCCGCCGACATACCCCTTCTGAATCAGCTCCTCCGCTTCTGAAACGCTCAGCTCTGAAATCAATGTGGACGGATCGTTGTGATCCCTGTAAACACCTTCAATATCGGAAAGAAATGCCAGTTTTTCCGCATTGACAGCCTCCGCAATGGCACATGCCGCATCGTCTGCATTGATATTATAGCTGTCATAATTCTCATCATACCCAACAGGGAACACAATGGGCAGAAAATCTTTTTCCAGAAGGTCAAAAAGCACCTTCGGATTCACTTCTTCCACCTCACCTACATAACCGATGTCCTGTCCGTCGGAAAGCTTTTTACGGCATTTCAGAAGACCGCCGTCCTTTCCGCTGACACCCACTGCCCTGACTCCCAGAGATTCCACCAGAGTCACCAGTTCTTTATTGACCTTTGCCAGAACCATCTCGGCAATTTCCATGGTATCTTTATCTGTCACGCGAAGACCGTTGATAAACCGCGGTTCCATTCCAACCTTGCCCACCCAGCGGCTGATTTCCTTTCCGCCTCCGTGTACAATGATCGGTTTGAAGCCAACCAGCTTCAGAAGAACCGCATCCTTGATCACATTCTTTTTCAGTTCATCATCCAGCATGGCGCTTCCGCCGTATTTAATGACTACAATTTTCCGGTTAAAGCACCGAATATAGGGGAGGGCCTCGATGAGAACCTCAGCTTTATCTAAGTACTTCTGATTGATCATTTTTTTACTCCTCTTATACGTTTTTCCGCAGATTTCCTGTTCTTTTTCAGGATCGGTAATCGGCATTGATCTTGATATAATCATAGGTAAGATCGCATCCCCAGGCAGTTGCACTGCAGGTACCCATTTTGATATCCGCAATGGCAGTTACTTCGTCTTCGGAAAGGATCTTTGTGGCCTCTTCTTCGCTGTAGCCTGTGGAAACACCGTTTTCAATGATCTTCAGCTTTCCTGCACGGCTCTCAAAATACAGATCTACCTTTTCCGGATCGAATTTTGCTCCGGAATATCCCATGGCACAGAGAATTCTGCCCCAGTTGGCATCATGGCCGTAAATCGCTGCTTTTGTAAGAGAGGAGGTAACCACAGACTTACTTAATGTAACAGCCTGCTCTTTGGATTCTGCTCCGATGACCTTCACCTCAAACAGGGCCGTCGCCCCTTCTCCGTCTCCGGCGATCTTCTTTGCCAGCGCCGTATTGATATAGTTCAGCGCATCCTTAAAAATTTTATAATTGTCATCCTTTTCTGTGATTTCCGGGTTTTCTGCCATACCGTTTGCCAGCAGAAGCACCGTATCATTTGTGGAAGTATCCCCATCCACCGATACCATATTATAAGTATCTTTTACATCCTCGCTGAGCGCTTCCTGCAGCAGTTCCTTTGTAATGGAAACATCCGTCGTGACAAAGCCAAGCATGGTGCACATATTGGGATGGATCATGCCGGAGCCCTTGCACATGCCGCCGATGGTCACGGTCTTTCCGCCGATCTCCACCTGAACAGCCACTTCCTTTTTTACGGTGTCAGTGGTCATGATCGCTTTTGCCGCCTCTGTTCCCGCTTCTTCTGTGGGCTGAAGCTTCGGCGCCATGGCACGCACCCCATTCACGATCCGGTCAATGGGAACCTGCATTCCGATCACGCCTGTGGATGCCACCAGCACGCTGTCTGCCGGAATCCCGAGGATCTCTGCTGCTGCCTCTGCTGTTGCTTTGCAGTAGCCGTAACCCTCCTGGCCGGTACATGCATTGGCGATTCCGCTGTTGCAGATCACAGCCTGTGCATGGGGATGATGGTAAACCACTTCCTGATCCCATTTTACAGGAGCTGCCTTCACCACATTGGTGGTAAATGTGCCTGCTGCCACACAGGGCTTCTCGCTGTAGATCATGGCCATATCGGTTCTGTTCTTATATTTGATTTCTGCTGCCGCTGCTGCTGCCTGAAATCCTTTTGCAGCAGTAACGCCTCCTTCAATGATCTTCATACCTTATCCTCTCCTTCTGTTTCTCTTTTCCTGTCTCCTTCTGCCTGATAAAGCCCTGCTTTACGGAATCATGGGAATCTGACGAAGGCCCTCTGCCTCATCAAATCCAAACATCAGGTTCATATTCTGAACTGCCTGTCCGGCTGCACCCTTTACCAGATTGTCAATGGCACCCATCATAATGATCCGACGGGTCCTTGGATCGATTTTAAAATTCACATCCACGTAATTGCTGCCCTCTACGTTTTTTGTCTGGGGACATACATCCCTGTCAAGAACGCGGATGAAGGTTTCTTTTTCATAGTATTTATCGTAAGCTGCCCGAACGTCTTCCCAGGTCACATCCTTTACAAGAGATGCATAAGCAGTCACAAGGATGCCCCTGTTCATCGGAACCAGATGCGGGGTGAAGTTGATCAGCACTTCCTGTCCGCATGCATAGCCAAGCTGATCCTCAATCTCCGGGGTATGTCTGTGAGAAGCCACTCCATATGCCTTGATATTTTCGTTGACTTCACAGTACAGGTTATCCACCTTTGCCCCTCTTCCCGCTCCGGAAGTACCGGATTTTGCATCGATAATGATCGTATTGGGATCGATCATTCCCTCTTTCAGAAGAGGATAAATGGAAAGTGTGGAACAGGTGGGGTAGCATCCCGGATTGGCGATCAGGCGCGCTCCCCGGATGTCCTCCCGGTTGATCTCACAGAGACCGTAGACAGCCTCCTTTACAAACTGCGGAGATTTATGCTCGATTCCGTACCATTTTTCATATTTTGCCACATCCTTGATCCGGAAATCCGCACTCAGGTCAATGACCTTTGTCTTTGAAAGAATCTCCTCATTTACAAGAGATGCGCAGAGTCCCTGGGGCGTGGCGGTAAAGATCACATCCGCCTCTTCTGCCAGGGCCGCCATATTGTCATCCATGCATTTTGCATCGACCAGCTTAAAAAAGTTCTTATATATATCTGCGTATTTCTGATCTATGTAGCTTCTGGAGCCGTACCATGCGATCTCCACTTCTTTATGTCCAAGAAGCAGTCTGACGATCTCATTTCCCGCATAGCCTGTAGCTCCGATAATGCCTGCCTTAATCATTTTTCATTTCCTCCCGTTTTCTCCTGATGAACAGTTACGATTATACATCTGTATTGCATATTATGCAACAACTATTTTTCAACCGTTCTGATCATCTTTTCGGTTTTTCCTGCTTATATTCCTATTTAATGGAAAATCCCAGGCAAAACTTTTTTATATTTTTTCATTTTTTCTATTGCATATTTATAAAATATGTTGTATATTAACCCATGTCAGCAGAACAGTCATCGTATTTCTGCTGTACTTTACTTAATTAAGCATATATCATACCAAATAAATACGTGCCTGCCAATAGGCAGAACGATGAAAAAACAGAGAAATCAGGAGGAAATCTTATCATGAAAGAAAAAGTTGTTTTAGCATATTCCGGCGGACTTGACACCACAGCATTGATCCCGTGGTTAAAAGAAACCTTTGATTATGAAGTAATCTGCTGCTGTGTAAACTGCGGTCAGGGAAATGAACTGGAAGGACTGGATGAGCGTGCAAAAATGTCCGGAGCTTCCAAATTATATATCGAAGACATCGTCGATGAATTCTGTGATGATTTTATTATGCCCTGTGTCAAAGCAGGCGCGGTCTACGAGCACAAATACCTTCTGGGTACTTCCATGGCTCGTCCGGCCATTGCCAAAAAGCTGGTAGAGATTGCCCGCAAGGAAGGTGCTTCCGCCATCTGCCACGGCGCAACCGGAAAAGGAAATGACCAGATTCGTTTTGAACTGGGCATCAAGGCTCTTGCTCCGGATCTGAAGATCATTGCTCCATGGCGTATGACCGACGTATGGACCATGCAGTCCCGTGAAGATGAGATTGCCTTCTGCCAGGCACACGGCATCGATCTTCCGTTTGACGCCAGCCACAGCTACAGCCGTGACCGGAACTTATGGCATATCAGCCATGAAGGTCTGGAGCTGGAAGATCCGGCACAGGCACCTAATTACGACCATATGCTTGTTCTGGGCGTGACACCGCAGAAAGCACCGGATAAAGAGACAGAGATCACCATGACCTTTGAAGCAGGTGTTCCCAAGACACTGAACGGCAAAGCCATGAAGGTTTCCGAGATCATCACAGAGCTGAACCGTCTCGGAGGCGAAAACGGAATCGGTATCGTGGATATCGTGGAAAACCGTGTCGTCGGCATGAAATCCCGCGGTGTTTACGAGACTCCCGGAGGAACCATTCTGATGGAAGCTCATGATCAGCTTGAAGAACTGTGTCTGGACCGTGAGACGATGGAGACCAAGAAAAAACTTGGCAGCCAGTTTGCTCAGGTCGTTTACGAAGGAAAATGGTACACTCCTCTCCGTGAGGCAATTCAGGCATTTGTGGAATCCACCCAGCAGTGTGTAACCGGTGAAGTGAAACTGAAACTTTACAAAGGAAATATCATCAAGGCCGGAACCACCTCTCCATACAGCCTGTACAACGAATCTCTTGCTTCCTTCACCACCGGTGACCTCTATGATCATCACGATGCAAGCGGATTTATTACACTCTTCGGCCTTCCGTTAAAGGTTCGTGCAATGAAGATGGCTGAACTGAAAAACAATAAATAATCGGATCTGAACATGTAAATGACCTGACTTTCGTGCTGTTTCACATGAAAGCCAGGTCATTTTTTATGGCAAAAATATTCGCACCTATGATAAGCGGATCAGGAAATCTTCAGTCCCTTCTTTTTCAGTCTTCCGTATACCCACTCCCGGAACAGCGCATACATCACGGACACCAGAGGAATAAAGACCAGCATTCCCACGACCCCCATCAGACTGCCGCCGATGGTCACGGCTGCCAGCACCCAGATGGAAGGCAGACCCACGGAATTGCCCACCACATGAGGGTAAATAAGATTTCCCTCCAGCTGCTGCAGAACAAAGAATACAACCAGAAACGCCAGTGCTTTTACAGGACTGACCATTAAAATCAGAAAAAATCCTACCGCGCATCCGATAAACGCGCCAAATACCGGGATCAGGGCCGTAAACGCGATCAGCACGCCCACCAGCATGGCATACGGAAAACGAAACAGCGTCATGACCACAAAGAACATCCCTCCCAGAATCACTGCCTCGATACACTGACCTGCCACAAAATTCCCGAAAGTCCTGCTGGAAAGGCTGCATACATGGAGCAGATATTCCACCACATTCCCGGGAAGCATGGCATACAGCGCTTTTTTGCATTGTACCGCCAGCTTTTCCTTCTGAAGCAGAATATAAATCGCAAAAATCAATCCGATACCCAGATTCATAAAGGTATTCACGATCCCCATGGTCACACTGATGGTGGATGACAGAATGCTGTTCACTCCGTTTTTCAGTACGGCCGCTGCCGTATCCAGAATTTCTTCCGGATGGATATCTATGGTATTTGCCCATTCCACCATGGGGGAATCATCCCGGAAAGTATCTTCGATCCATCTCTGAAAAACAGGGATATTCGCTTCGATCTTCCTTGCCACACTGCCCACCGTCGTTGCCAGCTCCGGAATCACCACCAGGGCCACCACAAGAATAATGAAAACGACCAGAAGCATGGACAGGATCATGCTGACCGGACGCACCAGCTTCTCCCAACGTTTTCCGCTTTTCGGCATTATTTTTTTCTGCAGACGGAACATCCCCTTTTCAATGCCGCGCATGGGAACATTCAGGATAAACGCAATGGCTCCGCCCAGTACGAACGGAAACACAAGTGTCCAGGCTGCACCTGCATATCGAAATACGATATCCAGATTCCTCACGCCGAGATAAAGCAGCACCGCAAACGTGATTAAAAGCATCGCTTTTTTCATCGAAAACAGATTTTTATTTTCCAAACAAAGCCCTCCCGTAAGTTCTCTTTGTCCCATTATAACATAAAATGAAGTTGGGGTCAAAAGCCCCCAACTATGATACCTACGGATTGCTCCGTGCATTGCACTCCCACAATCCTACCCGACATTCGCATATCGTGGGATTATAATCCCACTTTTATGCTCATATCGGGGCGGGTCCCAAGGTCTTTCACCCACCTATGAGCAAGCTCATGTGGGTTTAGACCTTTTGACCCTGGTATCATAAAATAAAATTATAAAAATACCTGCTTTTCGAATTGACATAAAAATACTGATAATTTATAATAAATTTATCAGAAAATATACTTATATAAGTCCATAATCGGTTGGACGTTTCTACCAGCTACCGGAATAGTTGTCTATAAGTTTTTTCTCAGGGACTTTTGGCAATACTACTTTCAGGTGGTTTTTTCTTGCCCTGAAAGTCCCCATCAGGAAAGAAGGTGACTGTATGAACACAAAAACATTTGCATTAAAAGGAACCATCTGCTTCAGCGCTTCTCCACAGGAGCTTTCCATTGCAGAGGATTCCTGGCTTGTCTGTGAAAACGGCCGATGCGCCGGCGTTTTCCCGACTCTTCCGGAGAAATATCAGGGAATTCCCTGCAGGGATACCGGCAGCTGCCTGATCATCCCCGGACTTACCGATCTTCATCTCCATGCCCCCCAATACAGCTTCCGGAGCACCGGCATGGACCTGGAGCTTCTTGACTGGCTGAACACATACACCTTTCCCGAGGAATCGCGCTACGCGGATCTCTCCTATGCCAAAAAAGCCTACCGCATTTTTGCAGATGATCTGAAAAAAAGCGCCACCACCCGTGCCTCTGTTTTTGCCACGCTCCATGTGGAGGCCACCGAGCTTCTGATGGATCTTCTGGAGCAGACAGGCGTCAAAACACTGGTGGGAAAGGTCAATATGGACAGAAACGGTTCCCCTGTTCTTCAGGAGGCCAGTGCCGGAGAGTCCATCGCCGAAACAGAGCGGTGGCTTACAGAGATCAGCGGAAAATACAGGAATACCGCTCCGATCCTCACACCCCGCTTTACTCCCTCCTGCAGTGATGAACTGATGAGGAAATTATCCGAAATTCAAAAGAGGACCGGTCTTCCGGTGCAGTCGCATCTGTCGGAAAATCCCGGGGAGATCGCCTGGGTGCAGAAGCTGTGTCCGACCACACATTTTTACGGGGAAGCCTATGATCAGTTCGGCCTTTTTGGCGGACAGAACTGCCCCACCATCATGGCCCACTGCGTCTACTCCACCGATCAGGAAATTGCCCTGATCAAAGAGCGCGGCGTCTATATCGCCCACTGCCCGCAGTCCAATACCAACCTTGCTTCCGGTATTGCACCGGCAAAGCGGTACCTTCAGGAGGGCCTGAACATTGGGCTGGGAAGCGATATTGCAGGAGGAACTTCTATTTCTATCCTTCGGGCCATTGCGGATGCCATTCAGGCATCCAAGCTTCACTGGCGTCTGACGGACGAGAGCCGGCAGCCTCTTTCTCTGGAAGAGGGCTTTTATCTGGCAACAGCCGGAGGCGGTTCTTTCTTCGGAAAGGTGGGAAGCTTCCGGGAAGGCTTCGAATTTGACGCTGTCATCCTGGACGACAGCAGTCTTCCCTGTCCCAGAACCTTTACACCCAGAGAGCGTCTGGAACGGCTGATCTATCTTGGTGACGAACGAAATATTGCCGGAAAATATGTAGAAGGCAGCAGGATCTTTTAAACATCCTGTTTTGCATATTCATCTATCTTAAAGAAAAGGGGGAACGAACCATGAATCTTGACAAAATATTTCATTTAAAGGAAAATCATACGGATGTAAAAACAGAAGTGATCGCCGGAATTACCACTTTTATGACCATGGCATACATTCTGGCCGTCAATCCGAATATTCTGGAAGCCTCCGGCATGGACCGCGGCGCCGTCTTCACCGCTACGGCCCTGGCCTCCTTCATTGCCACCTGCCTGATGGCCCTTCTGTCCAACTATCCGTTTGTACTGGCTCCCGGCATGGGACTGAACGCCTATTTTGCCTATACTGTGGTTCTGGGCATGGGCTACACCTGGCAGCAGGCTCTTGCCGCAGTCTTTGCAGAAGGTATTATTTTCATCCTGCTTTCTCTGACAAATGTACGGGAAGCGATCTTCAACTCCATTCCCATGAACCTCAAACATGCGGTTTCCGTGGGAATCGGCCTGTTTATCGCATTTATCGGACTGCAGAATGCAAAAATCGTCGTAAACAATGATTCTACCCTGGTCGGCGTTTTTTCATTTAAAGGTTCTGTCGCAGACGGTACCTTCCGAAGCATGGGCATTACGGTGCTGCTGGCACTGATCGGCCTTCTGATCACCGCCATCCTTCTTGTAAAAAATGTAAAGGGGAACATCCTCTGGGGGATCCTCATCACCTGGGGACTGGGAATCGTCTGTCAGCTCACCGGACTTTACCAGCCGGATCCGGAACTTGGCTTTTACAGCCTTCTTCCCGATTTTTCAAACGGAATCTCCATTCCCAGCATGGCACCTACCTTTATGAAAATGGATTTTTCCATCCTGTTCTCTCTGGATTTCTTTGTGATCATGTTTGCATTCCTGTTTGTGGATATGTTTGATACACTGGGAACCCTGATTGGCGTGGCTTCCAAAGCAGACATGCTGGACAAAGACGGAAAACTTCCAAAGATCAAAGGCGCACTGCTCTCTGATGCCGTCGGAACCACGGCAGGTGCCATCTGCGGTACCTCCACGGTTACCACCTTTGTGGAAAGCGCTTCAGGCGTGGCTGAGGGAGGACGGACCGGACTGACCGCCATTGTGGCAGCAATTCTCTTTGGGCTTTCCCTGCTGCTGTCGCCCATTTTCCTGGCAATTCCGTCCTTTGCCACGGCACCGGCACTGATTATCGTCGGTTTCCTGATGCTGACCTCCATCACAAAAATCGATTTCAGCGACAATACAGAGGCCATTCCATGTTTTATCGCCATCATCGCCATGCCCTTCCTGTACAGCATTTCCGAAGGAATCTCCATGGGCGTGATTTCCTATGTGGTGATCAATCTGCTGACAGGCAAAGCAAAGGAAAAGAAGATCAGCGTGCTCATGTATGTGCTTGCCGTACTGTTTATACTGAAATACATTTTCCTGTAAGGAATTTAGCGCCGGACAGCGGCGCACCCAAATGAATCACTGATAAAGAGGAGTCTATTATGAAAACACAGTCATTACATCTCAAAAATTCCCTGATGCTGCTTCTGGCAGCGACGATCTGGGGCGTTGCCTTTGTAGCCCAGAGCATCGGAATGGAATATGTGGGGGCCTTCACCTTCAACTCTGTCCGTTCCCTCATCGGTGCGGCGGTACTTCTGCCGGTAATCTGGCTCTTTAACAGAAACCGCTCAGATTCCGTACAGACTGCAGAGGAGAAAAAAGCTTCCAGCAAGATCCTTATCACAGGCGGTATCTGCTGCGGTATCCTTCTTTGCCTTGCCACCAATTTTCAGCAGTTCGGAATCAAGTAT
>CAMBYR010000030.1 GCA_945872375.1 uncultured Blautia sp.
GTTTCAATTTCTCCTTATAAGAGAACTGTTTGTCAAATTCCTCCGCCTCTTCCTCGTCTACATAATATCCCGGGGGTGTTGTATATACCCCTGTAATTCCATCAAGGTATCCCGGAATCAGTTCTTTGCATAAGAAAAAGGAATCATCTGCGTCCTCCGGAAGTCCATGATAACGGATACCAAACTCACGCGCATACGTAAATCCGCTTTTTCCGTAAAAGTCAATATTCCCCTCAAAGCACACTGCACCACAGCCAAGTCCGGCCGCTTTCTCCAGAGAATAATCCAGCAGCTTCTTGCCATATCCCTGACGCTTCCGTTCAGGAATGATGCCGATGGGGCCCATTGCCATAACAGGAATTTCCCTTCCATCATCGGATTTGATCTTTGCTCTCACAAAAACATTCTGACCGATCAGTTTCCCTTCCTGTTCCATTACAAAGTCCAGCTCCGGCACAAAATCCGGGTCATTTCTCAACTGATTCAACACATAATGCTCCAGGCAGCCGGGACGGTACACGTTCCAGAAGCTTTCTCTTACAAGGCTTTCTACCTCACGGTATTCTTCTTTTCTTTCTAAACGAATTGTGTAGTCATTTTTATTCATTCTTTTTTCCTCCTGATGATTGTTGACTGCAATACTGGGAGGTTTGTGCGAGACTGTATTTTACGCAAACCTCCCGGTCAGCCTACAATCTCCAAGGTGTTGTTTTTCTTCAAACAGCAATCTCCTTAAACTAAATTTTATATAATCAGGTCGAATGACCGGATTAACTCTGTAAAGTTTTCTACCTTTTTTGATTATACCACCATACCCCTGGTCCTTCCACATCTTTTTTACATAAAACCGCTAAACACATTTATAAATAATAAGTTAATAATATGAAATCGCCTCGCGGGATATCCTTATGTTAATTACAACATATTCATTATAAATTCTGCCAGGTTATGCTCTGCAAACACAGCAACAGCAACCAGCGAAACAGTGGACATGATTTTGATAAAAATATCCAGACATGGTCCAACTGTATCTTTCAGCGGATCTCCTACCGTATCTCCAATGACTGCAGCGTCATGAGCCGGGCTGCCTTTTCCGGAACCTTTGATGGCACCGGATTCAATATACTTCTTGCCATTGTCCCACGCACCGCCTGCATTTCCTGCAAAAATAGCGATCATAATCGAGCAGATGGTAGATCCGATCAGAATTCCGCCGACGAACTCAGGTCCGAAAACAAAACCACAGGCAACCGGCACGATAATTGCCAGCATGGACGGTATTTTCATTTCACCGATGGCACCTTTTGAGGAAATTTCAATACAGGTTTTATAGTCCGGTTTTGCTTTTCCTTCCAGAATACCGGGAATTTCTTTGAACTGGCGGCGAACCTCTTCAACCATCTTACGGGCAGCCTTGGCAACCGCCTCGATCAGCATACCGGAAAACAGAAACGGCAGCGCACCGCCAATGATCGCGCCTGCAAGCGTCATTGGCTCCATCAGATTCAGGATCAGTTCTGTGTCAAAATCATTATAAGAATACAAATAGGAAATCATCAGTGCCAATGCAGCCAGCGCACCGGATCCAATGGCAAAACCTTTTCCAATAGCTGCTGTGGTATTTCCAACAGAATCCAGGGTATCCGTGATTTTACGAACCTTCGGATCCAGCAGTGACATTTCCGCGATGCCGCCTGCATTATCAGAGATCGGGCCATATGTATCTACTGATACGGTTGCCGTTACAAAGGACAGCATTCCCATGGCCGCCATGGCAACACCGTACATTCCGGCTGCCTGATAGGAAAGCATAATTCCCACGCCCAGAACCAGACACGGCGCCATACAGGATTTCATACCAAGTGCGAGTCCCTGGGTAATGGTCAGTGCTGCACCCTCCAGAGAAGCATTTGCCAGATTTTGAGTAGGTTTATAATCCGCAGACGTATAAATTTCTGCCAGCATTCCGATGATCACACCGGAAATAACACCGATCGCCGCTGCAATCCATGCTGAGGTCCATCCGCACCGAAATCCCAGAATGGATCTGAGCGATCCGCTTTCGAATCCACGGAACATGAAGTAAGAAATGATCAGACCCAGAATAATTGTTGCTCCTGCAGAGAAATAAGTGGATGCATTCAGATCCTTGTGTGGATCCGCAGACATTTTTTTCTTAAACAGAAGACTTGCCACACCCAGGCAGGATGAGATCAGTCCCAATGAAACAAATACCAGCGGGAACAGGATCAATGTGCCGAGCAGATCACTGGTCATGCCGGTACCCTCCGCCATGGATTTGGAAAACATATGATATGCAAGAATAATTCCTGATGAAATCGCGCCCACATAGCTCTCCAGCAGATCCGAACCAAGACCGGCCACGTCCCCCACATTGTCACCAACATTATCTGCAATCGTTGCCGGGTTTCTCGGATCATCCTCCGGAATATGAGCTTCTGTTTTCCCCACCAGATCAGCGCCCATGTCCGCTGCTTTGGTATAGATGCCTCCGCCTACACGGTTAAACATGGCAACCATGGAACAGCCCAGTGCATATCCGGACAGCGTCATGGTAAATGGACAAAAATGAAGGCCAATCATATTCGTATACGATGCGTCTGTAATCTGCAGCTGTCCCATGCCAATTCCAAAAATCATATAAACCACAAATATGCCAAGCAGTGCAAAACCGCCTACACAAAGCCCCATAACCGAGCCTCCCCGAAAGGCAGCCTTCACCGTTTCACCAATATCCTGTGTTTCACGGGCACGATTGGCCACACGAACATTGGAATAAGTCGCAATCTTCATTCCGACAAAGCCGGCACAGCCGGACATCACAGATCCGATAAGAAGTGCCACTGCCGCATGCCATGTGGTAATCACTGCCAGAAGCACAGCCACCACAGCTACTACCGTATAAAGAATACGGTACTCATAATTGATAAACGCATTGGCTCCAATCCGGATCGCATCTGCGATCTCCTGCATCTTTTCGGTTCCTTCCGGCATACGCTTCACTGTCATAAAATTAAATGCAGCAAAACTCAATGCCAGTACCGCAGCAATTACAACAAGATAAATCATAAATCTCACCTCCGTATTTTGTCTTTGATTTTATCGTTGCATTCGCCCCATTTGAACCGATTGTAACTCTTTTCATGCCTGAAATCAATTGTTTTTTGTTAATTACCAACAATTTTCCACTATTTTCTCAAAATATATTGTGAGGATTGTACCATAAAAGTCCCGGACAACAGCCATGCAGCGGTACCTGCGCAGATACATGGCTATTGGACGGGACCTGTTTTTATTTTCGTTTCTTTTTCACATAATAATTGAGTATACCGCCTGACACAATAATGGCGACTGCAATCATCAGTACCTTTTTCGCCGCTTCCTGCGGTATCTGACCTTTTGACCCGATAGATTCCGAATAAAATGTCAATGTATACGCAATTTCCACCGGATCTCCCATGGCAGTCGTATCTGCTATAATGGGCATTGCGTCATCCATCACTGTGACCGGAATTTCAAATGAAGAATTTCCTCCATCTGTCGTAAGATTATAGTAAACCTCACCATCCACGATCATATAATCATAATATGCACTGCTCCAAAGCAGTTTTGCATATGCTTTTCCATCCCTCACGATCAGCAGCGTGGGAGAGCTTATACTCGCCCTTCCGCTTCCGCCGGTCATATTGACCTCAATGGAATACTCCCCATCCGAACGTGACAGAGATACCGGCTCCGGCGCTTCATGGACTGCAACCGACAGAGGCTCCCCTTCCGCAGGCTCTGCATCGCCATCCATCCGATATGCACGAAGCGCCATTTCTATCAGTTCATAATCCGGAAGTTCTATTTCCAGAGCCTCTTCCGGCAGACAGGATGCATCAAAAACAAGCTTCCTGTCATACCAGATCTGCTTCTTTTTGCTGAATGCTGCACAGTCAATTTCCTTATCCAGGGCCTCAACCGGTATTGTAAAAATACTTTTCTCATCCAACTCCTCGTAGCCGATCCAGTCCTTCTCATCTGCATTTTTTGCGTTCTCTGCCGTTCCCATATAAACATATTGATAGCTCAGACTGGAAATCGTGATTCTTGCAGACATATTTTCGCCGTCCACAAGAAGCTCTGCCTCCGTAATCCTGAAAAAAGGAGACGATGATTCCACCTGAATCTCATAGGTTCCGTCCGCAAGATCTCGTGCGTAAACCGGAAGCATCCCATATTTTCCCACATTTTTCTGCCTGATTACACTCCGGGCTTTTTCCAGACGTTCCGTGTATGGACTTTCCTTCTCTCCACTGGTTTCCGACTGTTCTGTTTCTGACGAGACTCCTTTTTTTATGACAAGAGGTTCCGCCATAGCTGTCTGGCAAAAAACAGCCACACATACCAGTACGATACAAAAACATCTTTTTAGATCTGTCTTTTTCATACGCCACCTCCGATTTTTCGTCTGTCCTTTCGATTTTACAGATTTTTCTTCCGGTATATAAAAAGCACAGAAAGAAAACCAAATACAAGCAGATACAAAAATAATATGCAAAACCCAAATGTCCCCGGCGCTTCCCCATTCGATATGCTGCGAACCATGCTGCATGTCTGGGAAAGCGGCAGCAAAGAGATAACCTGACGAAAACCGGCAGGCATCTGATCGGTAGAAAAGAATGTGTTACAAAGAAAGGACATCGGCATAATGATATAGGAAGTATATCTTGGCGCATCTGAGTAGCTCTTCGCCAAAAAGGAAAGAACCAGCGCAATCGTAGAAAAAACAGTTCCATTCAAAAATAAAATAAGGACTGACATCCCATTAAAAATCAGATCGGTTCGAATCGGTGCTGTCATCAGCAAAATAACGCCTCCGGCATACATTCCTCTGAGACTTCCCCCAATGATCTGACCAAGGATAAACTGCCAGAGCGGCGTCGGAGACACCATCACCTGATCCAGTGCTTTTTCGTAAAGTCTCTGTACGCTCATATTCTGAGCGATAGCACTGAAACTTCCTGTCATCGTAGCCATGGATACCACCCCTGGAATCAGGAAATGAAGATACGGCTCTCCATGAGAGGTCGTCTGTATTCCCATTCCAAAGATAATCAGATACATAAGCGGAGAAATCATGCTGGCTACCGTGATCTTATAAAAATCTCTCCGGAATTCCACCCATTTTTCCCATAAAACAGTAATGATTCCCATATAAACTCCTTGTTACACTAATTTCCTTCCTGCACACTCTACAAATACATCCTCCAGGGTCGTCGCCCGTAAAGCTGCATGTTCACCTGCCTTTGACAGATATTGTATTGCTTCTTCCCTTTCATGGAAATATCTGCTCACCAGGCTGTCCTCGGCTGTTTCATCCACTGCATATGCACCCAGTTCTGAAATCAGATGATCCGGTGTGTCCAGCTTCTGCAATGTTCCGCGATTGATGAGTGCAACCCGGTTACAGAGTGCCTGCGCTTCTTCCATGTAATGAGTAGTCAGAATAATCGTCATATTTTTTCCATTCAGTTTTCTGAGCAGATTCCACATCTGTCTTCTGGAAAGGGCATCCATCCCGGCTGTAGGCTCATCCAAAAGTAAAATTTCCGGTTCGATCAAAAGTGCCCTGCATATCATCAGCTTTCGCTTCATGCCTCCTGACAGATGACGTACGGTACGATTTCGATACTCCCACAGGCCTGCAAAATTCAGAAGTTCCTCCGTTCTGCTCCTGATCTCATTCCTGGAAAGAAAATAGAGTCTGCCCTGGTACTCCATGACTTCCTTCATATTCATATCCTGACGCATGGAATATTCCTGTGTAATTACGCTCAGTTTTCTTTTCTGCTCCGATGCTTTCCGGTCCAGCTTTATCCCATCTACCAGAATCTCTCCCGATGTAGGCAGAAGCACCGTTGACATCATACTGATCGTCGTAGTCTTTCCTGCTCCGTTCGGACCAAGCAGGCCAAAAAATTCGCCGGTCTCAACAGTCAGACTCAGGTGATCGACCGCTGTAAAATCATCAAACTGTTTCGTCAATTCTTTCAGTTCTATCATGTTTTTATTTCGCTTCCTTTGCAACAATCAACGAGAAGTACCCGGCATCATCCGGTATCTCGTCCACACTGTGGTATACTTTCTCCGTATCCATACTACAGTTTTCCACCATGTGAACTTCCTTTCCGCTTTCCCGCAGCAGTTCCTTTACTTCCTTCATATGACTGGCGGATTTCATCAGAACATAATTGCCGGAACCGGAAAGAGGCTCTTCCAGCCGATGGACGGCAGGTATTATATACAACTGTTCATCCCATTCTGCCAGAGGGAGATTCATTCTGGCAGCTGCTGCGCAAAAGGATGTAATGCCGCTGATCAGTTTCACTGTATAACCGTCAGCTTCCAGAATATGCTGCAAATAGCTGAAGGTACAGTAAATCGTCGGATCTCCCAGCGTAATATAAACCACATTCCTGCCCTGTTCCAAATAGGCTTCTATGATTTCTGCACCTTTTTTATGCTCCCGTTCAATCAATTCTCTTTCTTTTACCATAGGCATGAAAACCGGAACCAATTCCTTGTCTGCCAGCTCCGGCACATTTTTTACCGCGATCTGATATGCAACCGATGCTTTTGGATCCTTCCCCGGAACTGCAATTACATCATTCTCCCGAATCAGCCGAATCGCTTTCAATGTCATCAGTTCCGGATCTCCCGGGCCAACACCTACTCCATACGCAACACCTTTTTTCACTTTTGTTTTCCTCCTCCATCTGGTTTTTTCCTCAAAATTGATTATTCTCATGATTTCGGGATAAAGTAAAAGGCTATAATAGCTGTATCAAATACAGTTACTATAGCCGATATTTCCCATAGTATGTTCCATCCAATAATTCTATCCGATGAAAATTATGCAGCAGGTCTTCTGACTCACACATTCCGAAACATTCATTTCTGCTGGATCATTCTGCCTTCTCAGGTTTCCCCAATGACTGACTTTCGTCTCAAATCATCCATCTGTGTATACAGCGGCGGTACCGTTCGTGGTTCTTACACGATTCCCTATTCTCCCACAACAGCATTCCTGATGATCTGCTGCAGGCACTGCAGGTTTACTCATTTTTCTATTTGTCGTCCTGATATAATACACGCTGCCCTGTTCTCTGATTTCAAAGAATTTGATTCCGCAGCCATGCCCGTACATTATAGCATAACACAGAATATATGTCGAATATTTTATCTTCTTACTAACACAAAAAAACACCTCAATTGCCAGATGGTTGACATTATGGTATGATTAGCCTGTCAAAATCAGCTTATAAATTTTTAGCATAAGGAGATAATTATGATTCGAAAAGCAGTGAAAGAAGATCTGCCGGCAATTCATATGATTTATGAAGATATCCATACAGAAGAAGAAAAAGGAAATGTTTCAATCGGATGGATCCGGGGTATTTACCCGACTGCCGATACAGCCAGACAGGCTTTGCGGCGCGGAGACCTGTTTGTGGAAGATGACAACGGCATTGTCGGCGCCGCCATCATCAACCAGCAGCAGGTCGATTCTTATCAGAACGCAAAATGGAATTATGATGTTCCGGAACAGGAAGTAATGGTGCTGCATACATTGGTAATCAGCCCAAAAGTCTCGGGAAAAGGATACGGACGATGTTTTGTGGATTTCTATGAACAGTATGCTCTTTCCCACAATTGTCACTATCTCAGAATGGACACCAATGCGATTAATCAACGCGCCAGAACCCTTTATAAAAAACTGGGCTATCAGGAAGTTGGTATTGTCCCAACCGCATTTAACGGCATAGAAAATGTACAGCTGGTTCTTCTCGAGAAACGAATTTAAAACAGGCTCTCATTAATACTCGGTTCTCCAATTAGAGAATATTTCCTTGGATTCCTTCAAAAAAGAGTAGGAAATATCAATGTGGTCCTCCGATACTGTCTTATTTTCCTCAAAAATCGGCCATGGGTTGCAGCCTCCGGACTGGATCTCGATCTGATCGACTGTGAACCGATTACCGCAGTTCTGGCAGACCAGTTCATTTCCTTTCTGTACATAATATCCACGCCCGGAGCTGTAACAAATCTGACAGGTATTGAAGGCTGTACGAATATTGCCCTCTGAATCAGTAACCGCCAGCACTTCCATCTGTGTGCCATCTACTTCCACAGGATAAATAAACATCATCCCTTTTTTGCTGAGTAACAGATACAATGATAACTGCAATACAAAGAACCGCTGCGACGGCAGCTAAAAGAATGTTATTGTTATTTGTCTTTTCATCTGTCTTTTTTGTGTTTCCCGTGTTCAGTTTTTTCATTTTGATGACCTCCTTTGTTTATTCATCCTATCAGACAGATTTGTGGATTTTATGTGCTTCATCTACTTTTTTATGCAGTTTGCAATCCTTCTATCGTAAAATAGCGGGTTCTGTTCTGACAGGGATACCGGCACAATTCCATCGCCTATCGCCGCCCCTCGTTTTTCAGAATCCGCAGGTAATGATTTGCTTCCCGAAGAACATGGTCTGCCAGCAGAGGAAGAATCACGGAACGTATCCTGCAGAGCGTAATACCTTCCGCACCTGCCGCCTTAAAATCACGGTACTTCTCCGTTGTTTCCAATGTTTTTATCGTCAATTCATCCATCGTCCGGCAGTCCTGTTTTCTCGCTTCCTCCAGCAGGCGGCAATAGTCCCCGACAAAATCATCCGCCGTCTGCATAAGCTCACATTCCGTCGGATCAAGCAGTCCCCGGATAAACATTGCATGTTCCATCATAATCTGGTTCCAGAACAGCTCTGACTTCTTTAATTCCTCTGACGGCATACATCCTTTTTCCTCCAGCACGGTTATGGTCTGCCGATATAATTTTGCCTCCCGAAGAATATGCTCAATCAATAGCGGATAATTCGCTGTATACAAGCTGCAGGCTGTAACCTCCCGCAATATTTTCTCCTTAAACGCAATCAATCCATCCAGAAGGCACAAAACATTTCTGTTCAATCGCTTCACCTGCTGCATCGTTCTTCTGTCAGGACATCATGCTTCTTCAAACTGCGCACGAAACCAGTCTGCTTTGCTTCTATATCCGGCTTCCCCGGCCGGAAAGGCAGCCAAAAGAAAAAGAGCATGCTCTCTCATGATTCTGCAAAAAAACAAATGTGTTTCCAATGATACTGTCAGATATTTTGTCATTTTTCAGCATATCCCTATATGCAGACGGCCATCGTTTGGGGATTTCCGTAAGCCGTTCATTCTCCGTCACTAACCGGGATCGTCGATCCATTTGTTTTCATCTGATGCCATTGCGTCTTACCACATTTCTCTTGTGAATCCTGTTTTTTTCCTGTAAAATAGAAGTCACATTGATTCTATTTCATAAGGAGATTTTCATTATGCTTACATGCGATTACAAAGTTCTTGCCATTGATGGTGATTATGCACATCTGCAGCGCACAGATGTGTCAGGGGAAGAAGAAAAGCTGGTTGCACGTGCTCTGCTTCCGGAGGAAATTTATGAAGGATGCCTGCTGCATTACGAATGGATGCAGTACAGCATCATCACACCGTAAAGCCCCAAAAACAGGAAAAGGAGAAACAGACATGGACATAAAAGAAATGCAGGAAGATCCAAAATACAAAGATTTCATCAAAGAAATGGAAAATCAGATGCGTGCGCGAGGCAGGCACGAACAGTTTGAAAAAGCTAAAAATTTTCGAATACTAAACCGGAATGCCATCAAAGGGCAGATTCTTTTTACGGGATCTTCTTTGATGGAACAGTTTCCGATCACAGAGATTGCTAAAAATCACGGAATTGACAGGATTATCTATAACCGGGGAATCGGCGGATATACCACAGACGATTTTATCTCTGAAATTGATACTGTACTTTTCGATCTGGAGCCTTCCAGATTATTTATCAATATCGGAACCAATGATATGAACGAGCGGGAAGATGGAGAGGACTGGAACCATCATCTTCTGGCCAACTATGAATGGATTCTGAAACAGATCCGGGAACGTCTTCCTGAAACAGACGTCTACCTGATGGCATATTACCCCGTAAATCCCACTGCACCTGGAAGCGAATCCATTGCCCATATGCTGAAAATACGTACCAATGACAATCTGAATATGGTCAACAAACAGATCAGCCAGCTTGCACAGAAATTCGGCTTCCACTTTATTGATGCAAATGAAGGATTACGCGATGAAAACGGTAATCTCAAAGCGGAATTTACAAAAGAAGGCCTTCATATGTTTGCCAATGCTTATGAAATTGTATTCCATAATATCAGACAATATCTTTAAGAAGGCCCCGGGTAAAAAGCAGCTCACTTTCAAATACGATCACAGGAAGATATTTAAAATTCCCAGAACCGCACCTACCAGTGCACCAAGATTTACAATCATATCCAGTTCTTTTTTCATCACGGTCAATACCATATCTTCCAGACTGTCCACACTCATGGCATTGATTTTCTCTTCGATGATTCCGGAAATATCCAGACTGCCGATCATTCTGCCAATCATCGTATCGATTGCCCGATGGTATACAGAAGCAATTGTTTCCCGTACAGCTGCTTCTGTAATATCCATATGACTGCAAAGCTCCATCACAGACCGTTCTTCCAGTGCATCAATCCTGGATTCTACTTCTGACTGAATATAAGCAGGGCCCCGGTCACTGATGTATTCAGCAACTTTTTCTCCAACCGGCTGTATCAGAGTATTCAGCATTTCATCATTCACAAACATGGCCAGCATGGAGCCTTTGATCTTTTCCTTAACCGTTTTTTCCGCTTCCCGCACGATCAGTTCATCCAGCTGCAGACGATCAACGGAATCCATAATCTGATCAGATAATTCACCGATCAGCTTTGTTTTCTGTGCATGATATTTTTCCTCCGACGGGCACACACAGGAAATGCATGTACGAAGATCCACAGACAATCCCTGAATCAATTGATCCACAACTGCTTTTTCCGTTTCCGGAGAAATCATTTTCCGTTTGATGTCTTCTTCCGTCAGGAGCTCGTCTGCAACAATCTTTCCAATCGCCCTGGCAAGCCTTGATTTCCCTTTGGGAATCGCCCCGGGAGTAAATGGAAGTTTCTTTCCCCCTATCCGTATTTCCTTTTTGGGATAAAACAGCATTTTTACAGCAATATAATTGGTACAATATCCGATCAGGGCACCAATAATGGGACCTGCTAATTTCTCGATCATGTTTTTTCTCCTCTTCTGTCATCACATATTACGATATAAAAATCCACGGGACAGTATTCGTAACTACCGTCCCGTGAAAAAAATTACTGTTCACTCCGTTCTCAGTAACACGCTCCGCGATGCACAGAAATTATGCAATATGCATAATTTCGTACGCTGACTGTCTCGGGATTTCCATGCATAAATACATGGAAACACCTCGCGTGATATTACCTGTGAACAATAACGTGGAAAAAGCACTGCCTTTAGATTCCCAGTGCAATCTCCATCATCTTATTAAATGAGGTCTGACGTGCCTCCGCGGAAATCGCCTCTTCTCTGTAAATATGGTCAGAAATAGTCAGAATTCCCAGCGCCTGTTTGCCGGCCCTTGCCGCATTCATGTACAGGCCTGCACATTCCATTTCTGCACAGAGTACACCCATTTTCTTCCATGCATCAGATACTGCCGGATTATCATTATAAAAGACATCAGAAGATACCACATTTCCCACTCTCACCGGTGTTCCCTGCTCTTTTGCGACTTCCACAGCCCTGGCCACAAGATCATAGCTTGCAATAGGTGCGAAGCTTCCCGGCAGGCCATACTGATGTCCGAAGTTGGAGTCGGTGCATGCGCCCATGGCAATGATCACATCCATCACATTGACATCATCCTGAAGAGCACCTGCAGAGCCAATACGGATGATCTGATCCACATCATAAAAATTGTACAGCTCGTAGCTGTAAATGCCGATGGAAGGCATTCCCATACCGCTGGCCATGACAGATACCTCTTTTCCTTTGTAGGTACCGGTGTAGCCCAGTACATTGCGGACTGTGTTAAAGCACACCGGATTCTCCAGATATGTCTCCGCAATATATTTTGCACGAAGAGGATCACCGGGCATTAAAACTTTCTTTGCGATATCGCCTTTTTTTGCATTGTTATGTGGTGTTGGAATACAAGCCATTTTCATTACCTCCTAAGAACTGTTTTTTTCATTTCATCTCTTAATAACTGATTTCTGCTTTTCCCTTTCCTCTGGCAAGAAGTGCCTTCTGAAGCCGGGTGGTCTCTTTTATAAGCGATTCCACATCCATCTTCAGCTTTCCATCGTATTTCAGGAATTCTCCTCCCACCATGGTATATTTCACATTCTGGCTGTTGCTGCTGTAAAGAATACTGGAAATAGGATTATAAAACGGGAAGGTATCCGGCTGGTGCAGATCCCAGATGACCAGATCTGCAGGTGCCTTTTCCTCCATCCGTCCTGTTCCGAAGGAAAGTGCCTGATGTCCTGCCATCAGATGCTTCCAGATTTCTTCTGCAGTAAATTCCGCTGCATTTCCTCCCTGGAACTTGCCCACAAGTCCGAACATCCTTGCCTGTTCCACAGGATTTAAAGTGTTGGAGCTTGCCGCACCGTCTGTTCCAAAACCATAATGAAGCTGCTTATAATAGTCAAAAAAGCCTCCTCTTCCGGATGCCAGCTTCATATACGTTTTCGGGCAGAAGGCAAACCAGGTGTCCTCTTTCAAAAACTTCAGGTCGCCTTCCTCCACCCAGAGCCCATGAGCCACCAGGACTTTTGTATCAAAGATGCCTGCCCTGTCCAGAATTTCAAAGGGCGTAAGTCCTGTTTCCCGGCGTGCCTGGATCACCTGTGCTTCTTCTTCAGAAACATGCAGATGAATGGGAAGCTCCAGAGCCTTTGCCGCATCCGCGATCTTCCCCAGAGTATCCCCCGGGCAGGTATAATTTGCGTGAGGGCCCATATGAAATGCCACACGGTCGGAATCATGCCTGTGGTTTTTGATAAACTCCGCTGCCTGATCAAGTCTCTCGGGAAAATCAGGAGTCATACCAAAAATCGTAGGGGCCAGGTCTCCTCTGATTCCTGATTCCTTTACTGCCCTTAACACCTGTTCTTCTCCGAAATAATGATCCGCAAAGGCGGTAACGCCGTTATTGATCATTTCCGCGATTCCCATGAGGGTTCCAAGATAGACATCCTCATCTGTCATTTTGCTCTCATAGGGCCAGATCATTTCATTGAACCATGCATCTGCGGTAACGTCCTCTGCAATTCCCTTAAAAATATTCATAGCAGTATGCACATGAAGGTTTGCAAGACCGGGGCTTACGTAATATCTGCTGCAGTTTATCACCTCATCTGCACTGCCTGTAGGTGATGTCTCTGTGATTTTTTCTATGATTCCATCACGGATCCATACATCTCTGTGACGGATACACTCTGCATTCTCGTTGAGAAGAGATGCATCCTTAAGTAAAATCGTTTGATTCTTCATATTCCTTTTTTGTCCTTTTCCTGATCGCTGTCTTGCCATTATAAAAAAAACATGCTAGTATAATGTCCGACAAACATCTAAACCAATCACATGAATCCTCTGCCTAAAGGAGCTCTCTATGAAAAAAATACTTATCATTGGCTCTACCGTAGTAGATGTCATCATCAATCTGGAAGAATATCTTCCCAA
>CAMBYR010000031.1 GCA_945872375.1 uncultured Blautia sp.
TTCCGGATGAACTTACCTGTGATCTGGTTGTAGACAGAATTCAGCAGCCGGATGCACAGAAGGGCTATGTCCTGGATGGTTTCCCGAGAACCATTCCTCAGGCAGAGTGTCTTACAGAAGCACTGAATAAGCTGGGAAGCAAAATTGATTATGCAATCGATGTAGATGTTCCCGATGAGAACATCGTAAATCGTATGTCAGGTAGACGTGCCTGCCTGAAATGTGGTGCTACTTACCATGTTGTATTTGCAGCACCGAAGACAGAAGGTGTCTGCGATACCTGTGGAGAAGCACTGGTTCTTCGTGATGACGACAAACCGGAAACTGTCAGCAAACGTCTGAAGGTTTATCACGACCAGACACAGCCGCTGATCGACTATTATACAACACAGGGTGTTCTGAAGACCGTTGACGGTACGAAAAATCTGGAAGAGGTATTCCAGGAGATCGTGGCTATCTTAGGAGAATAAACGAATGTCGGTTTCTATTAAATCAGAACATGAAATAGAACTTATGAGGGAGGCAGGTCATCTGCTGGAACAGGTTCATGATGAACTTGCCACCTACATTAAACCGGGAATCAGTACAAAAGAACTGGATAGAATTGGAGAAAAACTGATTCGTTCTCTTGGCTGTACTCCGAACTTTTTAAATTACCAGGGCTTTCCAGGCTCCTTCTGCATCAGTCTGAATGATGAAGTGGTGCACGGAATTCCTTCCGAAAAAAAGATCATACAGGAAGGCGATCTTGTGAAGATCGATGCCGGGCTGATCTATAAAGGTTATCATTCCGATGCTGCCAGAACCTATGCTGTCGGCGAAGTTTCTCCGGAAGCAAAACAGCTTATGGAGGTTACAAAGCAGTCCTTTTTTGAAGGTATAAAGGCCGCAAAGGCAGGCAATCATTTGAATGATATTTCAAAGGCAATCGGCGCATATGCCGCAAAATACCGCTATGGTATCGTGCGTGATCTGGTTGGACACGGAATCGGGACACATCTTCATGAAGATCCCCAGATTCCAAACTTTCCTCAGAAACGCAGAGGTATCAAGCTGCTGCCCGGTATGACACTGGCCATAGAACCGATGATCAATCTGGGCCGCGCGGATGTGGCATGGGAGGATGACGATTGGACGGTTGTGACAATGGACGGTTCTCTTTCAGCACATTATGAAAATACCATCCTGATTACGGATGGAGAACCTGAAATTCTGACTCTCACCAAATAATATCAGAAAGACTGTAGGAGGTTTAGGATGTCTAAAGCAGATGTGATTGAGGTGGAAGGCACTGTACTGGAGAAGCTGCCTAACGCGATGTTTAAAGTAGAGCTGGAAAACAAACATGTGGTACTGGCTCATATCAGCGGAAAGCTGAGAATGAATTTTATCAGAATTCTTCCGGGAGATAAGGTAACGATTGAACTTTCTCCGTATGATTTATCCAAGGGAAGGATTATCTGGAGGGATAAGTAGGAGACTTTTGGGAAAAGTAGGGAAAACCCTGAGGGAGGGCAGGCTCGGAGTTACGAAGCCCGCATGCCCTCCCTCAGACTCCCACCCTGTCGGGCACGTATGCTGGGGTGTACGTTATGGCAGAAGATTAAGGTTGTATGAATTACTGCCGGGCACGTGTGCCGGGGAAAAATCTTTATAGTTTTTTTATTTGCTTTTTGGTGGATTGTGTGGTATGATTGCTTTCAAAGAAAAGGGAGTAGCGGCCATTGTTTTGAAACCGGGATTGTGTTTTGGGCGGTGGTTCATATATGCGTCAGTACGATAGCCGGGAACGGTTATCCGCGTTATGAGTTAATCAGCAAGACTTTTATTTTGAGACAGACGGGTTCTGTGCTTGGAATAAAAGTTTTTTTTATTTCCTTACTCTTTTCTTTTCCGGTGATGTCCGCAAGAGCAGACATGGCCGTTTACAATGGATCCAGAGATGGAATGAATCCGTTACTGCTCACAGGTAATATCCCGAGACAGTAGCATGAATCCGATGACCATGGGATCGGATTCGTTACTGATATGTAGTAACTCGGATTCCAATAAAAAGGAGGAAATGTATGTCAGATTTTGACCAGACAAATTTTCAGAACAATTCAACAAAAAAGAAGAAAATGCCGAAACCGGGTAAAGTCCTGAAGCGTGCCGGGATTGCAGCGGCAGGCATTATCATCATCGGAGGTTTGGCTACAGACTGCACCTATCAGATTCAGGAACAGGAGCAGGCAGTGCTGTCTACTTTTGGAGTGCCGAAGGCTGTATCGGAAACGGGTCTTCATTTTAAGTTTCCTTTCATTCAGAAAGTGTACAAGGTCAATACAACGATCCAGGGCTTTCCCATCGGATATAATGAGGAGTCCAATGAAACACTGAGCAATGAAGGAATTATGATCACCTCCGATTACAATTTTATTAATGTGGATTTCTTTGTGGAATACCGGATTGCAGATCCCGTGAAATATCTTTATACCTCTCAGGAACCGGAAGCCATCCTGAAAAATATCTCCCAGGGCTGCATCCGAAGCGTGATCGCAAGCTACAATGTGGATGATGTTCTAACTACAGGAAAAAGTGAAATCCAGGCGAAGATCAAAGAGCTGATCATGAAAAAGGTGGAGGAGCAGGATCTTGGAATTCAGCTGGTGAACATTACGATCCAGGATTCGGAACCGCCGACACAGGAGGTCATGCTTGCATTTAAAGCAGTTGAAACAGCCAAGCAGGGCAAGGAAACGGCTTTAAATAATGCAAATAAATACAGGAACGAGAAGCTTCCGGAGGCAGAGGCAAAAGCGGATCAGATCATTCAGGATGCGGAAGCGGAAAAACAGGTGCGTATTAACGAGGCAGAGGCGGAAGTGGCACGTTTTAACGCCATGTATGAGGAATACGAGAAAAATCCTGAGGTGACAAGGCTTCGAATGTTCTATGAGACCATGGAAGATGTGCTGCCGGACATGAAGATTATTGTGGACAGCGGAAATGGTACCCAGAAGGTACTTCCCATAGATTCCTTCGTGGATTTTTCTAAGGAACAGACAGAAACAGAAACGGAAGCTCAGTGAAAGGATTGGTGCATAAGATGAAGAAAAAAGGTATCATTACACTAATTGCCGGCGTGGTGATTCTTGCTGCAGCCGGGATGTCTGTAACGGTCACAGCACAAAACGAATACAAATTGATCCGTCAGTTCGGAAAAGTGAAAAGGGTCATCAGCAGCCCGGGCATCAGCATGAGGCTTCCCTTCCTGGAAACGGCGGCGACACTTCCCAAGGAAACCCTTCTGTACGATCTTTCTCCGTCTGATGTGATCACACGCGATAAGAAGACCATGATCAGTGACAGCTATGTACTCTGGAGGATCGAAGACCCGCTGAAGTTTGCTCAGACACTGAATTCCTCTATCGAAAGCGGAGAGAGCAGAATCAATACCGCCGTGTATAATGCAACGAAAAATGCCATCAGCAGTATGAGTCAGGATGAGGTGATTACCTGCAGAGACGGTGAGCTTTCCGAAATGGTTATGAGTGCTGTTTCCGACAGCATGAAACAGTATGGAATTGAACTTCTGGAATTTGAAACAAAACAGCTTGACCTTCCGGACGACAATAAGGAAGCGGTATATGAGCGTATGATCTCTGAGCGGGATAATATTGCAGCCACCTATACGGCAGAGGGAAGCTCCGAAGCGAAAGTGATCCGCAATACTACGGACAAGGAAATTGCCATTCAGATTTCGGAAGCGGAAAAGCAGGCGGAAATCCTGAGGGCAGAAGGTGAGCAGGAATATATGCGCATTCTGGCTCAGGCCTATGGGGAAGAGGAACGGCGGGAATTTTATTCCTTCGTAAGAAGCCTGGATGCCCTGAAAAACTCCATGCAGGGTGAAAATAAAACGGTGATTCTTTCAGAGGATTCGCCGATTGCAAAGATTTTTCAGGGTGTCAGCGGTACTGCCTGGGAGTAAGACCGGTGTACTTTTTGAAGACTTTGGAGAAATAGCTTTGGTCTTCAAAACCGGTTGCAAGTGCGATATCAATGATGGAATGGTCCGTGTTGGCAAGAAGGCGTTTGCTTTCTTCGATGCGGACCATATTTAAATATTCCTTAAAAGAGGAGCCGGTGGACTGCTTGAACAGTGTGGAAAAATAGGCAGGATTCAGGTGTACATGCTGTGCTGTTTCATCCAGAGTCAGAGGCCTGGAAAAGTTCTGGGAAATATAGCGGATGGCCCGTCTGGTGATCTCGCTGCCTTTATTCGGGATATAGTTAAACATACAGCCCGTAAATACATCGATGGTTTCCTGCAGCTTATAGCAGAGATTGTCCAGCGTATTTACATTCTGAAGATCCTTCAGAAACTGATTGTTGATCTTAAGGATACTGTCGCTGGTGGCACCGCCTTCAATGGCAGCTCTGGAAAGAAGAGAGGAAAGTTCGATGGCTCTGGACTTTACAACCTCCAGATTGCTTCCCTCTGCGAAAAATACATATCCCAGAAGATCGTTGAGAAGTGCCTTGGACTGTTCCGTATCGCCGGTTTTCAGCTTGGTGATCAAAGCCTTTTCCTTTTCGTAAGGATAGGATTTTTGATTGATCTGGGTGTTTGTCTTGTATTGCTGGATCGATTCGTTGATCTTGGACTGCTGGGTCAGCTTATTTTGCTTGAGGATCAACTGATCCTTGCTGCTTGTCACAAGGCCGGAGCACATATAATAAAGCATACGGCTGATGTAGGTGACCTTGGATGGTTCAAATACGGGGATCTTGCCTGCTTCCTCATACATTTCCAGAATGTTGGGAGTGGGAATGGCATATCTGTCCGCAACTTCGGACAGCAAAAGAGCATCCGGCGAATCCATCAGAAAGGGACCGGCAAGGATGGAGCCAAGGAGCATATTTTTATTGGCAAGGGGGAAGACAATATGATTCAGATTGGAATGACAGGAAAATATGTATGTTTCTCCAAGGCTCATGGCAAGGTTGCTGGCATTGGAATGAATTTTCCGACAGGAATCATATTTGGGAAGAAACTGGCGGAAAATCCTGCAATAGGAATGCTGTTTTCCGAAGGCCTCAAGGATCTCTCCCTTTTCATCAAGAATCTGAATGGAAAGATTCATGCATTCATAAAACGTTTCAAGAAGTTCGTGGAGAGTCTGCTTGGGAATCATGGTATATAACAGTGGTTCCATAAAAATCACTCCTTTTATCTAAAAAAATTACCAAAAATCTTTTTTTATTACCTATTATACCTCATTTTACAAAAAAAATATATATGTTTTCTAAAAAAAGACGTAAAGTTTTCTATGAGAAAACGATATAATAATCTGAGATATGCGGCTGTTACGGAAGGCGTATTCCGGGACGGCCTTTTTCTGCATGTTTCTCCGCTGGAAAGGAGGAGGTTATGTATCAAAAAGAAATGGCAGCCTGTGCCCTGGGACAGAAAAGGGCACCACTTGTTTTAAAAAATGCTATGATCCTGAATGTGTTTACCAATGAATGGATTCATGGAGATATCGCTCTGTATGAGGACACGATTTTGGGGGTTGGTTCTTATGAGGGAGAGGAAGAACGGGATCTGGAAGGAAAATATGTGGTACCGGGTTTTATTGATGCGCATCTGCATCTGGAGTCCACACTTCTGAATCCTTCTCAGCTGATCCATCAGGCACTCCAAAAGGGGACCACCACGTTTATCGTGGATCCTCATGAAGCAGCCAATGTGGCAGGAACAGAAGGAATACAATATATGATTGACGATGCATCAGAATGTGATGCAAATGTGTATGTCATGATGCCTTCCTGTGTTCCATCCGTGTCTTTTGAACTGAACGGAGCGGTGATGAACGCAGAACAGATGGAGCCCATGATGAAAAATCCTCATATCCTCGGACTGGGGGAAGTCATGGATGTAAAATCCGTACTGGACTGCGAGCCGGAAATGATGAAAAAACTGGAACTGTTTAAAAAGGAAGGCCGGATGATGGACGGACATGGAGGAAACCTGTCCCAGAAGGACGGCGCCTGCTACAGACTTGCCGGAATTCGCACAGACCATGAGTGCACCACCTACGAGGATGCCTTAAGGGAGGCGAGAAATGGCATTCAGATCCTGATTCGCGAGGGAACGGCTGCGAAAAATCTGGAAGCCATCGTTCAGGGAATTCTTCGTGACGGCATCCCCACAGATATGTTTTCCTTCTGTACCGATGATAAACATATCGAGGACATTGCTGCAAATGGACATATCAGCTTTAATATCAAAAAAGCGATCACACTTGGGATGCGCCCTCAGGAGGCATACAGAATCGCATCCTGGAATACGGCGAGGTGCTATGGTCTGGACAGTCTCGGGGCTGTCGCTCCGGGATATCAGGCGGACCTTGTGGTTCTGAATGATCCGAAAGCTGTGGACGTCTGTCAGGTATATCATAAAGGACATCTCTGTCGCGGGGAGGAACCATGCTCTGTGGCTGTACCGGAAAAGCTTCTGGATACGGTACATGTATCCTGGCAGGGGCCGGAGGTCTTTGATATCTCCATGTCCCGCGGGGAGCAGCCGGTGATTCATACGATTCCCGGAGAGATCCTGACGGACTTTACACTGGAAGAAGTGCCGGTAAAGGATGGAAAATTCTGTCCGGATGAAACCTATCAGAAGATTTTGGTTTTTGAACGTCATCATGCCAGCGGGATCGTTGGAAAAGGGATTCTGAAAGGCTTTTCCATTCACGGAGGTGCCATTGCGACCACGGTGAGTCATGACTCTCACAATCTGATCGTAATCGGGGATGACGATGCTTCCATGAATGAGGCCCTGTCGGAGCTGATCCGGTGCAAGGGCGGGTATACCATTGTCAGAAAAGGATCTGCGCCGCTGACACAGCCTCTGGAAATCATGGGACTTATGACAGCAATGCCCCACAAAGAGGTGGCAGAGAAGCTGGAAAAAATGATGAAGCTTGCCCGTGAAATGGGAATTCCGGAGGGAATCGATCCATTTATTACCATGTCATTTCTCGCTCTTCCGGTGATCCCGAAGGCAAGAATCACCCCGAGAGGAATTTATCAGACAGAAAACGGGTGCTGGCATGAAATACGACAGGAGAGCGAAAATGAAAGAACCGGTTATTGAAATGCGGAACATCACCAAACGATTTGGGGATGTCATAGCCAATGAAAATGTGAACCTTTCTCTTTATCCAGGAGAGATCCATGCATTGCTGGGGGAGAATGGAGCAGGGAAAAGTACATTGATGAATGTTCTTACCGGAATTTACAAACCGAATTCCGGAGACATCTTTTTTCACGGGAAAAAAGTGTCGATCAAATCTCCGAAACAGGCGGTGGATATGGGAATCGGGATGGTGCATCAGCACTTCCGGCTGATCCCTCCGCTGTCGGTTGCGGAAAATGTATTTCTTTATATGCCCGACTGCAAAAAAGTGCTCCGCCAGAAGGAAATGGAGGATGCCATCAACGCCTGCTCCAGGGAATTTCATCTGGAGGTGGATGCATCTGCAAAGGTCTGGCAGCTTTCCGTGGGAGAACAGCAGAGGGTGGAAATTATCAAGCTGCTTTACCGCGGAGCGGATATTCTGATCCTGGACGAGCCTTCAGCGGTACTGACGGCCCAGGAGGCTGCGGAAATGTTCCGGGTACTCAGGAGCATGGCAGACAGCGGCAAAAGCATTATCATCATTTCTCATAAAATGAATGAGGTTATGCAGAATGCAGACAGGATCACGGTTCTGAAGGGCGGAAAAGTAGAGGATACCATGGAAGCGGCAGACGCCACCATTGAACGTCTCACCAGGGCCGTTGTGGGAGAACGTGAATTTGTTCCGCAGGTTCGCCAGAATCATGATCTGTCGGAGGACGTGGTCCTTCAGGCAGAAAATCTTTCTGTGAAGAATGACAAGGGCCTGGAGGCGGTAAAAAACGTTTCTTTTACCATCCGTGCAGGAGAGATCTTCGGTATTGCAGGTGTTGCCGGAAACGGACAGAAGGAGCTGACAGAAGCGATCGCGGGCCTTCGAAAGGCGGAGAAAGGCACGGTTACCGTCCGGGGAGAAGACCTGACATCTCTCAGTATCCGGAAGCATATAGACAAGGGCGTTTCCTTTATTCCGGAGGACCGCCTTTCCATGGGGCTGGTACCGTCTCTGGATATGTCAGACAATATTATCCTCAAGCATTTTGGCTGGGAAAAATTCAGCCGCAGGGGAATCCTGAAAAAGAAAATGATGGATCAGACGGCGGAAGAATACATAGAAAAATATGATATCAAGACAGCAGGTATTCATTCTCCGGTAGGGCTCATGTCCGGAGGAAATCAGCAAAAGCTTCTGATTGCCAGGGAAATTAATGGCAATCCATCTCTGCTGGTGGCATCCTATCCTGTCCGGGGACTGGATATCGGTGCAACGGA
Source organism: uncultured Blautia sp. (assembly GCA_945872375.1). Lineage (GTDB taxonomy): Bacteria > Bacillota > Clostridia > Lachnospirales > Lachnospiraceae > Blautia_A. Next base: position 8,444 of record CAMBYR010000031.1, read on the forward strand.
GGCCATTCACCGGATCCTCCTGGAAGAAAGTGCGAAGGGCACGGCCATCCTTCTGGTTTCGGAAGAACTGGATGAAATCTTTCAGATGGCAGACAGAATCGGCGTTATGTGTGACGGAAACATGATGGCAATTCTGGATCGCCGTGATGCGGATTACGATACCATAGGAAGACTGATGTCAGGAGAACAATTATGAAAAAATTACGTTTAGAGAGAAAAACCTCCGGTTCGGGATTTTCCGTCTTTTTAAATTCCGTTCTGTTTACAGGGGTGGCACTTGTAGTTTGTGGATTTATTATTGCCGCCGTCGGCTTTAACCCCATAGAAGTGTATGCAAAAATGTTCCGGAAAGCATTTTTGTCGGCAAGAGGTATCCGGAAGGCCATTGAATCGGGACTTCCGCTGATGCTCTGCGGCCTTGGCGTATCCATTGCGTTCCGGATGAACCTGAATAATATCGGAGCAGAAGGACAGTATGCGGTGGGTGCCATTTTCGGGGTCGCCTACGTGCTGTACGGGCCGAATCTTCCGGGAGTCCCGGGAATTCTGGCACTTGCGTGCTGCTGTTTCCTGGGAGGGGCTCTCTGGGCCCTGCTCTGTGCGGCACCAAGAGCATTCTGGGATGTGGATGAGAGTATCACCACACTGATGCTGAATTATGTGGCTCTGATCCTTCTCAGCTATCTTTGTCTGGGACCATGGAAGGCAAAAGGGCAGAATATGGGACAGACGGAAAAGATTCCGGACGCGTTTGTAATCCCGGAAATACCCGGGCTGGAAGTCAGTATGGCATTTCCGGCGGTAATCGTCATTGCCCTGCTTTTGTTTTTCTTTTACCGTTATACTACAAGCGGATTTCAGATCAATGTCATAGGAAAAAGCCCGACAGCGGCCAGATATGCGGGAATCAACATCCGCAGAAATATTCTTCTGGTCCTTGGATTAAGCGGCGGGCTTGCCGGTCTGGCAGGCTTTGTACAGTATGTAGCCGTGACGGGACGTGTGCAGGAAAACATGCCAAATAATGCAGGCTATACGGGAATCGTCATTGCCTATCTGAGCCGGTTTAACCCCATTGTGGTCATTATCGTGTCCATCCTGTTTGCCGGTCTGCAGAACAGCAGTGCCACGGTACAGGTCATGGGAGTTCCGGCACAGATCGCCACCATGATGCAGGGTGCGATCATGGTTATTGTGATTGCAGGAGACTTTTTCCAGAGGTATAAATTTGTAGCTGCAGGGAAAGGAGGTAAGGCATAATGGGACTTTTTATTTCCATTCTTTCAGGCGCCATTGTTTATGCAGTGTCTGTGATGTATGCCGGGATCGGCGAAACCTTTTCTGAGAGAGCAGGAATTATGAATCTTGGTGTGGAAGGCATTATGCTGATGGGAGCGGTGGCCGGTTATATTACGGCTGTCAATACCCGGGATCTGGCGCTTTCTTTCCTGGTGGTACTTCTGACAGGGGCTGTTTTCGGTCTGATCTTTGCGTTTCTGACGGTGACACTGCAGGCGGATCAGACGGTATGCGGTATGGCAATGCTTACCTTCGGAACAGGCTTAAGCGGCTTTTTGGGAAAGGATGTGGCCGGTGTTGCGGCAAATTTAAAATTTCAGGCCTTTTCCATCCCTCTCCTGGGAGATATTCCTGTGATCGGGCCAATCTTTTTCCGGCAGAATCTGCTGGTTTATGCAATGTATGTGATCGTACCGCTGTCTCTTTTCTATATTTATAAAACAAAATACGGCCTGTATCTCAGGGCTCTTGGAGAAAATCCTGCAGCACTGGATTCCGCAGGCATGAATGTATTTGGTCTGCGGTATGCCTATGTGATTTTTGGATGTACCATGATCGCTGTGAGCGGTGCCTGTGTGACACTTGCCAACACAAATTTCTGGAGTCCGGGTATGACGGCAGGAAAGGGCTGGATCGCATTTGCCCTGGTTGCCTTTTCGTCCTGGAATCCGCTGAAGCTGACATTCGGAGCATTGCTCTTCGGATTTATCAGCTGCCTGGGAAGCAATCTTCAGATTTATCTTCCCAGTGTTCCCACGGAGATCTACAGTGCCATGCCGTATATTGCAACGATTATAGCGTTTATCCTGGCAACCGGAAATTTCCGGAAGGCGCACACGGCACAGCCTGCGGCACTCTGTAAGCCTTATGACCGTGAGAGCCGCTGATGGGAAGGCTCCGATTGAGGGAACATGTCATTGTGCATATCCGGCAGAAGCCGGCTGCAGTCTGTTCCGGAAGGACAGATTCATACATCAATTATTCAAAGGAGAAGAAGACCATGAAAAAAAGAACACTTAGTCTTGTTATGGCAGCTTCCATGCTGACCATGTGTGCAGTACCAGTATCCGCAGAAGAAGCAAAAGACCCGAGCGAGCTGATCGTCGGGGAGCTCCACTATTCTGTGGCAGAGGACGGCGGTTTTGCCCAGGCTCTTCATACAGGTGTGGTACAGGCATGTGAAAATCTGGGAATCGATACATCCACAAATCTTCTTACTATGGAAGAAATTTCCGAAGAAGATCCGGCTCTGATCGAATCTGCGGTAGAAGAACTGGTTGACAGCGGCGCAGATATTATTTTCGGCTGCTCCACCGGTTATGCAGGACTGCTTGCAGAGCTTCAGGAGGAATTCCCTGAGGTGGTATTTGCGCAGTACAACAATGATGTCTATGAGAACATCGTGGAATTCCAGATCCGCGGTTATGAGGGTATGTTCCAGGCCGGATATCTCTGCGCACTGATGAATGAAGGCTCCAACGAGCTTGGTTTTGAAGCCAGCATGGATGATGCATCTGTGCGTACAGCCATCAATTCCTTTGCACTTGGCGCAAAATATGCAAATCCGGATGCAACCGTTCAGGTAGTATGGGCAGACAGCTGGTATGACCTGGATATCGAGGCAAACAACGCAAAAACACTGATCGACAGCGGTATCAAATACATGGGTATGGAAGCTTCCTCTCCGGCAGTTCCCCAGACCTGTGAAGAAAACGGCGCGTTCTGTGTGGGATATAACGTAGATATGGAAGCATCTGCACCGGGTGCTGTCATGACTTCCTTTGTATGGAACTGGACTCCGATCTTCCAGGATATCCTTCAGCAGACAGCGGACGGAACCATTGACATTTCTGCAGATTACTATGAAGGCGGCGAATGCTCTTCTCTGGCAGAGTTTAATTCCGAGCTGGTTCCGGAAGACATTCAGGAAAAGGTTCTGGAAGTAAGAGATCAGATCGCCAGCGGAGAAATCGTTGTTTATGCAGGAGAACTGAAAGATGACAAAGGCAATGTCCTTGTTGCAGAGGGTGAGACCATGGCAGACGAAGACATCCTTGCACAGGATTTCTTTGTTGAGAATGTAAAGGGCGGAAAATAATCATGGATTATAAAAAATTTTTAGAGCTGTATGAGAGAGGACAGACAGGTAAGAAAGTCCCCAAAGAGGACTGGGATATGGAGTATGTGGTAGATACCATGCTGGAGATCAAGGATGACTATGAATTATCCTGGGACAAGCAGGTAATCATTCCGCAGGACGAGGAACTGTTCCGGAAGATGTTTGATGCAGCGAAGAAGGTGATTCTGGAAAGCGGTATGTATAACCTTTCCACACAGCGCATTATTTCTTTTACGGAAGAAGAAATTGATGAGGGAATCCGCAATATGAAAACATCCCTGACCATGGGCCAGGGAAAGGACGAGGTAACACTTGTGGCCCGTAAAATAGAGGATGAGCGGGAACCCATCATCTGGGCCGGAAATCCGGGATGTCCCACACCGGAACGCCTGTACGGGCCGATTATCCGAAGCGTGGCAAAGGAGCCTCTGATCGATCTTCTGACCTGCGGTTCTCTTGTGGATGTGGATGGATATCAGGTGAAAAACGGCGAGGTAACTGAAGTATTTGCAGTGCGCAGGGAACTTCAGTATCTGCACAGTGCACTGAAGGAAGTGGGAAGAGAAGGCATGGGTCTTCTGGCGGCAGAAAGTGCCGTTACGGAAATCGGTGACTTTGCCGCATCCTACGACAGAGCGCTGCGCCCCTGTGATTCCCATCTGGTGGCAACCTTTAATGAACTGATGATCGACAACGGAAACCTGCTCCGTGCTGCCAATTCCTTTGACTACGGAATGCGGAACGCTTCTCTTGCCTGCACGATGGTAGGCGGTCTGGGAGGCGATGCACCGGGAGCAACGGTTTTAATGATTGCATCTATCCTGGCTGCCAACCTGATCTGCAATGCGGATTATCATCTCTGTCATCCGATTCATATTTCTGATGTGGCCACCACTGCAAGAGGATGCCTGTGGCTTCAGGCGGTTCTCTGCCAGACATTTGCCACACAGGCACCTGCCATTATCGTGTGTGACCTGTGGCCGGCAAGCGGTGCCATGACAAAAGAACTTCTGTATGAAGTAGCGGCCAATGCCATTGTGGTAACCGTCTGCGGCGGACATCTGGAAGGAATCGGTGCGGCCAACGGAAATGCGCCTCACGGAACAGGGCTGGAGATCCGGCTGATGGCAGAGGTCGGAAAGGCAGTGGCCAGACAGCACATGACCCGTACCGAGGCAAACGAGCTGGTTCTGAAGCTTCTGGATAAGTACGAATACATTTTCAGGAAAGAGGGAGGAAACCCCGGTGTTCCATTCGATCAGGCATATGACATGGAAACCATTACCCCGCTTCCGGAATGGGAACGTATGTATGAAGAGGTCAAGGCTGAGCTTGCGGAAATGGGAATAAAATTTTAAAAAAAAATATGCAGTGAAATTGAAAAAAACACTTGCAATCCATATGTGTTGGTGTTAAACTATAATGCGGACGCGTCCATCAGGGATGGAAGTGCGTCCGTAACTGCAGATTCAATGCCTAAACTACGGAAGGAGGATTTCCAGTGAAAGTAAGATCATCTGTAAAGCCGATCTGCGAAAAATGCAAGATCATCAAAAGAAAAGGATCTATCAGAGT
>CAMBYR010000032.1 GCA_945872375.1 uncultured Blautia sp.
TACGAAGGAATCTTATATGGAGCAGGCGCTTGCGCTTACCAAGGGAAAGGGCTATGCGTATGTATTCGAGACGGCAGGACAGGTGCCGACCATGCATATGGCATTTGAACTGGCTGCAAATAAAGCACATGTCTGCTTTATCGGAACCCCGCATGTGGATCTGACCTTTACTCCGAAGCAGTGGGAAAACATGAACAGAAAGGAATTCAAGCTGACAGGCTCCTGGATGAGCTACAGCTCTCCTTTCCCGGGAAAAGAGTGGGACCTGACCGCTCATTATTTCGCAACAGGCCAGCTGAAATTCGATCCCGGATTTATTTACAAAAAGATGCCTATGAGCCAGGCTCAGGAAGCATTCCAGTTATACAAAACACCGGGACTTGTAAAAGGAAAGATTCTTCTGGTAAACGAAGATTAAGGAGATAAGCATGATACTGACAGTAACGCTTAATGCCGCCATTGATAAACGATATGTGGTGGATGGTTATCAGGTGGGAGAAGTCAACCGTGTACGGGAATGTGCCTATGTTCCCGGGGGAAAAGGTCTGAATGTATCCAAGCCTGCTTCGATCTACGGTGCAAAGGTGATTGCGACCGGGTTTGTGGGCGGCCATGCAGGCAATTACATTGAGGATGCCCTGAAGCCTTTTGGAATTGAAAGTGCTTTTTACCATGTGGAGGCGGAGAGCCGCTCCTGCATTAACATCTGGGATACCGTCAACCATGTGCAGACACTAGTTCTTGATCCTGGATATACCCTGACAGAAGAGGACTTCCGGGGATTTGAGGCAATATACCGGGAGCTTGTGAAAGAAGCGGATGTGGTAGCCATGTCCGGAAGTGTACCGAAAGGTCTGGACGGAAGCGCCTACCAGCGTCTTGTAAAAATTGCAAAGGAAGCCGGAAAGCCTGTGATCCTGGATACCAGCGGCAGGCTTCTGGAAATGGGAATTGAAGCCTGCCCGACCATGATCAAGCCGAATATTGATGAAATCCGCATGCTGACCGGAAAAAGCTGCAGTGATTTCTGGGATATTGTGGAAGCTGCAAAGGCCATTCACCAAAAGGGTGTGGATATCGTGGCTGTTTCCCTTGGAGCAGAAGGCTCGGTGGTTGTCTGTGAAGAGGGGATCTTCCGGGCAAGAGTGCCGAAGATCGATGCGGTAAATACCGTTGGCTGCGGAGATTCCATGATCGCCGGATTTGCCATCGGTCTCAGCGAACAGCTTCCCATGCGGGAAATTCTCAGAAAAGCAAGCGCGATTTCCGCTGCTTCCGCCATGAGAGAAGAAACCGGATTTTTTGTGAAAGAGGATATGGAAGCACTGCTTCCCCAAATAGAAATCGAATCATTATAGAAAAACGGGCCTGTATCATCAGGCTGGAAAAAACAAGGAGGAAATTATCATGACATTTATTGATCCATCAACAGTGCCGCAGAGAACACTGTACACAGGTGCAAAAATGCCCGCAGTAGGTATGGGAACCTTCGGAAGTGACCATGCAGAAGCGGATGCCGTATCCGCAGCAGTTGCAGGAGCCATCCGCGCAGGATACCGTTCCTTTGACTGTGCAGCCTGCTACGGAAATGAAGACCAGATCGGTCAGGTATTTCAGGATGCTTTTGCAGAAGGTGTTGTAAAAAGAGAAGACCTCTTTATCGCATCCAAAGTCTGGAATGACATGCATGGAGACGGTGATGTACTTCTTGCATGTGCAAAAACTCTGAAAGACTTAAAGCTGGATTATCTGGATATGTACTATGTACACTGGCCATTCCCGAATTATCATGCACCTCACTGTGATGTGGATTCCCGTAATCCGGATTCCAAACCATTTACTGCTGAGCGCTTTATGAAAACCTGGAGACAGATGGAACGTCTGGTAGACATGGGTCTTACAAAACATATCGGAATGTCTAATATGACGATTCCGAAGCTGGAGGCAGTTCTTCCTCTGTGCAGAATCCAGCCGGCAGCCATTGAAATGGAGCTTCATCCCTGCTTCCAGCAGCCGGAGCTGTTTGACTACTGCCGTGCACACAATATTGAAGTGGTTGGTTTCTGCCCCATCGGTTCCCCGGAACGTCCGGAGCGTGACAAAACACCGGATGATATTGCAGATATCGAGCTTCCGGAACTGAAAAAAATTGCAGAGGCACACGGAGTTCATCCGGCTGTGATCTGTATTAAATGGGCTGTTCAGAGAGGCCAGTCTCCGATTCCGTTCTCTCTGAAAGAGAGAAACTACACCAAAAATCTTCAGTGTGTAACAGAGGATCCGCTGACGGAAGAAGAAATGGCAGCCATCAAAGCTCTGGACAAAAATAACCGTCTGATCAAGGGACATGTTTTCCTGTGGGAAGGTGCCAAAGACTGGCATGATCTGTGGGATGAAGATGGTGTGATCGTAAAATAAAACAATAAAAAAAATGAGGCCGGTGCCGCGGGAGTGATCCCTGCGGTGCCGGCCTGTTTTTCCAATATTGTAAAATTTTCGAAAACATGATACCATTAGAAAAGAAAATTCGTAATGGTTCAGTACCTTCACAGTTACGATCATTCAATGAAACAGGAGGACTTATGTATCGTATTTTACTTGTAGATGATGAAATTCTTGTGCGTGATGCAATAAGGGAAAATATAGATTGGGAAGGCCTGGGCTGCGAGCTGGTGGGAGACTGCCAGAACGGACAGGAGGCAGCGGAATTTGTGAAAACCCATCCGGTGGACATTGTTCTCACGGATATCTGTATGCCATATATGGACGGAATGGAACTGAGCCATTTCCTGTATGATAATTATCCGGATATCATGATCGTCATTTTCTCCGGCTTCGGAGAATTTGAATATGCCAAAAAGGCCATTCAGTATAATGTCAGCGAATACCTTCTGAAACCGGTGACAGCCATGGAGCTCACCGGAGTAATCAATGATATGAAAAAGAAGGTCGACCAGCGCAGAAAAGAACGAAAAAAACTGGACAGCCTTACGAAAGCATCGGAAAATTACAGAAAAAATGCCCGTATCATTCGATCAAAGACCATTGAAGCTCTGGTAAACTGTACTCAGGATGTAAAGGAAAGCAGGGAACAGCTTCAGAGCATGGGAATCATGCTGGATGCACCCTATTATCGTGTGGCAGTGTTTGATATGGATCTTTACTCCGAATTATATCAGGTAGATGTGGAAAAACGTCAGGAAAGTGCACTGATGGCCTTTGTTCTGTATAACGTGAGCGATGAGATCGTCAGCAGGGAACAGGCCGGAATTGCCTACCAGGAGGGAAATAACAGAGTCTGCATCCTGTTTACGGGAAACAGAACAAGGGATTTTGCCGCAAGAACAAAGGAAATCTGCCGGGAGATCCAGCAGAATGTCAGGGATGTGATCGGCATAGAGGTTTCCATGGGAATCGGAAGCTGTGTAAAAGAGCTGGAGGATCTGGTTCTTTCCCATAACCTGGCCGCAAAGGCGATTCAGTACCGTTACCTTCTTGGCGGGAATCTGCTTCTGGATATGGAAGAGCAGGAGTATGACAAGAGTATCAGCCTCTATGAACCACTGGCGCAGCTCACGGATGCATTAAAAACAGGAAAAAAAGAAACCATGGAGCTTGTCATGGCACGAATGGAAGAAGAAATACGGAAGGCACTTGTGGATAAAGGGCGTGCCTGCATGTATCTGCAGCAGATTGTCCGGGCTGTGGGAACGGCCTATGACTCTGTTACGCAGAATTCCAGGGAGTCCATGGAGCGGAGAGAAAAGGTTCTGCAGAATATTGTGGATCAGAAAACCTTCCAGAGGGCCAGCGGCCTTGTAAAAGAGTTTGCCCAGCAGGTATTTGAGGAGCTGTCGGATATGAACAGTTCCAGCGGGCAGAAACAGGCACTGCTGGCCATGGATTACATTCAGAACAATTACATGGATCCGGAACTGAGTCTGAACAGTATCTGTTCTTATCTGAGTATCAGTACCAGCCATTTCAGTACGATTTTTAAAGAAGTGACCGGCGAGACCTTCATGGAGGTTCTGATTCGGACAAGAATGCAGAAGGCCCGGGAGCTTCTGGAGAATACCACACTGAAAAATTACGAAATTGCAGAAAAAGTAGGCTTTTCCGATCCCCATTATTTTGGAATCTCCTTTAAGAAGATGACAGGAAAGACGCCTACCGAGTATGCCAGGGAGTATCGTAAATGACGAAAGAAAAAGGATATGAACGTATTCTGGGGAAATTTAAGAGTATACAGAGTGCATTTTTTACGGCGCTGTCGGTTCTTGTGCTCTGTGCAGTTATCATTGTAACAGCGGTTTCCATGAGATATACCCGTTCCTCTATTTATGAAAATTCCGTGGTATATACCAGAACCATTATCAGTCAGATGACGCAGAATATCGATTCCTATATCAATTACATGGATAATATTGCCCTTATGCTCTCCGAAAGTGAAGACGTGCAGTATTTCCTTTTTTCAGATGATGAAAGTACGGAATACAGGAAAAGGCTTCTGAGTCAGTATGCTACGGTACTGAACAGCCGTGAGGATATCCGGAATCTGGGAATCCTCTGTGCGGGCGGAAAGTATCTGTTTAACGAAGGGACGCAGGTTCTCAATCCATATCTGGATCTGGAAAGTCAGGAATGGTATCAGAACGCAATGAATGGCGAAGATGACTACGGTCTGACCTCCTCCCATGTGCAGCATGCCATAAAGGGGGAAAGGCCATGGGTGATCACTTTGAGCCGCAGAATTCCCAATAATCTGAAGAACAGCAGTTATTCGGACGGCGTATTCTTTATCGATCTGAACTACAGTGCCATCAGTGAGCTGTGTGATGAGAACAGTATAGGAGAAAAAGGCTACATCTTTATCCTGGACAAGGACGGAAACATTGTTTACCATCCGCAGCAGCAGCAGCTTTATAATGAACTTCAGACGGAAAACATTGATATTGTTATAAATGCAGATTCTGATACGGTGATTACCAGCAATCAGAATGACTCAAAGCTTTATACGATCTCCAGATCAGAGAAAACCGGATGGACGATCGTTGGCTGCATGAACGTGGGCGAACTTCTGAAAAACAGCCGTCAGGCTCAGAATATTTATATTCTGACGGCTGCAATTCTCGTGGTGGTTTCCCTTCTGATCTCGAGTCTGATCGCGCGAAACATCACACTTCCTATTCAGCGGCTGAGGGATTCCATGGCAAAGGTCCAGGAAGGAGATTTTGAAACAGCAGATGTAGAGGTGGTTTCCGAAAATGAAATAGGCAGTCTGACGACGTCCTTTAACGTCATGACTCACCGGATCCGGGAGCTGATGGAACAGAATATCTATGAACAGGAAGAGAAGCGAAAAAGTGAGCTGAAAGCTCTGCAGTCCCAGATCAATCCTCATTTTCTTTATAACACTCTGGACTCCATTATCTGGATGGCAGAGGGCAAAAAGAGTGAAGAGGTTGTATTGATGACGGCTTCTCTGGCGCGCCTTCTCCGACAGAGCATCAGCAATGAGGATGAACTTGTATCCGTCGGACAGGAGGTGGAGTATGCCAGAAGCTATCTCACCATCCAGAAAATGCGATATAAGGACAAACTGGAGTTTCAGATCGATGTCGCGCCGGAAATCAACAATGTCAAGATTATCAAGCTGGTGCTTCAGCCGATCATTGAAAATGCCATCTATCATGGCCTGAAGTACAAAGAAAACAGGGGACTTCTGATCGTGCATGGTTATGCGCAGGGAAATCACGCGGTGCTGGAGATTATCGACAACGGCGTAGGAATGAGTCAGGAAATCCTTGACCATATTTTCGAAAAGCATAAGGTCAATTATCACTCCAATGGTGTCGGGGTTTATAATGTTCAGAAGCGGCTTCAGCTATATTATGGAAGCGATTACGGCATTGCTTACCGAAGCCGGGTGGGAGAAGGAACGATGGCGACCATAACTATTCCGATGAGTCAGGAGGGTACCCATGAAACAGCATAAAATATGGATGATCGTGTTTGCAGTGCTTGCTGCGGCCGTGGCACTGATCCTGGGGCTTAGTTTCTGGAGTGTCCGGAGTGAGCGAACAACATGGTCTTTGGTTTATATCCCCAAAACACTGGACGGTACCAATGATTTCTGGACATCACTGATCGCCGGAGTGAAGATGGCGGGCAAAGAGTACAATGCTTCTGTGGAGATTATGGGACCTGACAGGGAACAGGACGTGGAACGGCAGAATGAGCTGCTCGCGCAGGCAATCGAGATGGATCCGGATGCGCTGATGATTTCTCCGTCCAGCTTCACGGAATCCGAGGAACTTCTGAAAGAGGCCAGATCCAGAGGGATTCCCGTTGTGTATATCGATTCTTATACGAAGGATGAACTCCAGGATCTGACGGTGGCGACGGATAATCTGGAAGCCGGACGAAAACTCGGCCAGTATGCATCCGGACTTCTGGATGCCGACAGCAAGATCGCAGTTGTCTGCCATGTAAAGGGTGTTTCCACTGCTTTAGAGCGCGAACAGGGATTCCGGGAAGGCCTGGGTGAAAAAGCTAAAAATATTGTGGAAGTGGTATACTGCGATTCCATGTATGAAAAATCTTATCGGCTGACAAACGAGCTGCTGGAGAAATACCCGGATCTGGAGCTGATTGCGGGGCTTAATGAATACTCTTCCGTAGGTGCGGCCCGGGCAATCCGGGATGCAGGCCTGGAGGGCAGGGTAAAGGTAGTAGGTATCGACAGCTCTCTGGAAGCTGTGGAGCTGATGGAGCAGGGTGTTTTCCAGTGCCTGGTACTTCAGAAGGCCTTTAAAATGGGGTATCTGGGTGTGAAAGAGACAGTGAAAATGCTCAGGGGAGAAACGGTGGAGAAAAATATCGACTCCGGCTCTGAGCTGGTAACGCCGGAGAACATGTATATCAGTGAAAATGAAAAGCTGCTGTTTCCGTTTGGCAACAACAGCTGGGAATAAAAAATAAACAGTTAACAGGAAGACCAAAAAGGTTAAAAATTTACGGTATCGTAAATTTTTAACCTTTTTATATAAGATTTTCCATTTTCTTCGGAAGAATTTCAAGTTATTATTATAAAAGCGAAAAACAAAAAAAAGCAAAAAATAGGGAGGGAAAAAATTGGAAAAGCTGAAACAAAATCCAATCGTAAAAAAGCTCGGACTTAACAGAATCCTGTTAGTGGGGATTCTGATTGTTATGTTCGTGGTTTTCAGAGCAGTACTGGGAAGTAAGTTTCCGATCGTTGACAGTATTAAATCCACTCTGAACTATGTCTATTTCCTGGGCTTTTTGTCACTCGGTGTTACATTTGTAATTGCTACTGGAGGAATCGATTTCTCCATCGGACCGGTAATGTTCTGCTGTGCACTGATTTCCGGTTACTGCATGACCAGCTATGGCGTTCCCTGCGCATTGGCAATGGTGATTTGTATTCTGGTTGGCCTTTGCTTTGGAGTATTTAACGGATGGCTGGTGTCCTACATGTCCGTGCCGCCGTTTATCGTATCCATGGCATCCATGAATATTGCAAAGGGTCTTGCATCTGTGTTTACCAAGACACAGTCCGTAAGCTGGCCGCTGGGAAGCGATCCTGAGAATGGCTGGTTCAGAAACATTGTTTCCTATAATGGCTTTCCGACGGGACTTGTGATTTTCCTGTTGTTTGCAGTTCTCTGCGGTATTATCCTTTACCGTACAAAACCGGGACGTTACATCCTTTGCCTTGGTTCCAACAGTGAGGCAGTTCGTCTTTCCGGTGTTAACACAAAGAAATGGCGTATGCTTTCATACATCATCTGCGGAACAATGGCAGGAATCGCAGCTCTGTTCTTTGTAGCTACTTATACTACGGTTCAGCCGGGATATGGTGACCAGTACAACAACGAAGCAATTGCAGGCTGCGTTATGGGCGGTACATCCATGGTTGGTGGACTTGCATCCATCGGCGGTACAGTGATCGGCGTATGTATCATTTCTCTTTTACAGCAGGGCATCATGGCCTTTGGTCTTGGTAAAGGACAGCAGATGATCATTACCGGTATCATCGTAATCGTAGCAGTTTATGCCGACGTTTCTGCAAGACGCAGAAAGAATTAAGGAAGGGAGGATACAGCAATGGGTGAAGTTATTTTGACGATGAAAGACATTGATAAGTCCTTTCCTGGTGTTCATGCATTGGATCATGTAAATTTCGAGGTAAAACGCGGAGAAGTACATGCTCTTATGGGAGAAAACGGTGCCGGAAAGTCTACATTGATGAAGGTTCTTACCGGTATTTACCAGAAGGATTCCGGCTCGATTACATATAAAGGCAAAGAAGTGGAATTCCATAACACAAGAGAAGCACAGGATGCAGGTGTCGTAATCGTACATCAGGAATTAAATATGGTGGGTGACCTTACCGTCGCTCAGAACATTTTCATCGGGCGTGAGCCGAAGAAAGGCTTCCGTATTGATGACAAGAAAATGATCGAGGATTCCAGGAAACTTTTCCGGGAACTGAATATTGAAATCGACCCGAGAGAGAAGATGCACAATCTTACGGTTGGTAAACAGCAGATGTGTGAGATCGCAAAAGCGATTTCCCATAAGGCAGAGGTTATTATCTTTGACGAGCCGTCTGCAGCTCTGACAGAGAAAGAGATCGCGGATCTGTTTGTTATCATTCGTGACCTTCGTGAAAAGGGTCTGGGTATTGTTTATATTTCCCATCGTATGGATGAGATCAAGGTGATCACAGACCGTGTAACAGTCATGCGAGACGGCGGTTATGTAGGAACTCTGATTACAGCAGAGAGCTCCAAGGAAGATATCATCAACATGATGGTTGGCCGTGTTATTTACGAGGATCCGAAGCAGCACAGCATGGTTGCACCGGATGCACCGGTAGTTCTTAAGGTAGAGCATCTTAACGCAGGCAAGATGGTTCAGGATGTCAGCTTCGAGCTTCGTAAGGGCGAGATCCTTGGCTTCTCCGGACTGATGGGTGCAGGCCGTACCGAGACAGCCAGAGCACTGTTTGGTGCAGACCCGAAACAGAGCGGTAAGATTTCCATTATGGGGAAAGACGGACAGCTCCGTGAAGTTACCATCAACAGCCCGCAGGATGCCGTTAAATATGGTATTGGTTATCTGTCAGAGGACAGAAGAAGATACGGATGTGTCGTACAGAAGTCCTGTATTGAGAACACAACGCTGGCAACCATGGAACAATATACCAGCGGTCTGCTGATCAACTCAGCGAAAGAAAAAGAGGTAACTGAGAAATACATCAAGGAACTTGCAACCAAGACGCCTTCCGCAGATCAGCTTGTTGTAAATCTTTCCGGTGGTAACCAGCAGAAAGTTGTTATTGCTAAATGGCTTACAAGAGACAGTGATATCCTGATTTTCGATGAGCCTACAAGAGGTATCGACGTTGGTGCCAAGAACGAAATTTACAAATTAATGAACAAACTGGCAGCCGAGGGTAAATCAATTATCATGATTTCTTCTGAGATGACAGAAGTTCTCCGTATGAGTGACCGTATCATCATTATGTGTGAGGGAAAAGTTACAGGAAATATTGATATTTCTGAAGCAACCCAGGAAAACATTATGAACAAGGCTACACGAAATATCGATTAAGGAGGACAGTCATGACTAAGAAAAGAAAAAGTGTTTTAAGTGATCAGAGATTTATTGTTTTGTTAGTTGTTATTGCATTGACAGCAATATTCTCAGTGATGAGTAAGGAGTTCAGACAATACAATACATTGCTGAGCTTGTTGGATTTTTCCTACTATGACCTTCTGATGGCAATCGGTGTTACTTTCCCGCTGATCACAGCTGGTGTAGACCTGTCAATCGGAACCGGAATGGTTTGTTACGCGCTGATCGGCGGTTCTCTGATCCGTAACTACGGATGCCCCGTGATTATTGCAATGCTGGTATGCGTGCTTCTGGGTGTTGTGATCGGTACGTTAAACGGAGTCCTGATCGGTGTTATGAATCTTCCTCCGTTCCTGGCTACTCTTTGTTCCTGTATGATCACACGTGGTATCGGCTCTCTGTTCAGTGCGACTCCATGGCCGGGTCTTACACAGGAAGGCGGATGGTTCCACTCCATTTATAAACTTACCATCGGTTCAGGAAGAAGCGCTGACCGTTATCCCATCGGTTTCCTTTGGATGGTTCTTCTGGTTCTTCTGATGGAATTTGTTCTGAACCATACAAAATTCGGTCGTTATACGATCGCGATCGGTTCCAACAAAGAAGCAGCAGCTCTTTCCGGAATTAATGTGAAATTCTACCATGTTATGGTATATGTTGTCTGCGGTCTGTTTGTAGGTCTTGCAGCAACAGCATACGCAGCAGTTACTCCTACTGTACAGCCAGGTACCGGCGCAGGACTTGAGATGGATGCCATTGGCGGTGTATTCGTAGGCGGAGTTGCAGCATCCGGCGGATATGGTTCCGTACTTGGAACATTCGTAGGTATTTATGTCATCATGCTTCTGAAGACCGGACTTCCATATATCGGACTTCAGGCAAACTGGCAGCAGATTATCACAGGTATCGTACTGATCGTTGCGGTTCTGATCGATATTCTCAAAGAGAAAAAAGGAGCACATTGATTTTCTATGATATGTGAAACGGGAGACGTTTTTACATAATAAGCTATACCAATTTAAAGGAGGACAAAGAAATGACAATCAAAAAATTAATCGCCCTGGGAATCAGTGCAACTATGGTAGCAGGCATGGCCGTTACACCAGTATTTGCTGAGGAAGATCCGGCAGCTCAGTTCGACGGACTGACAGCAAACGAAGCTTATGAATTCCCGATGATGGTAAAATCCTTCCAGTCCACATACTGGCAGGCAGCTGTAAAAGGTATGGAAATGGCTGCTGAGGAACTGGGTGTTACCTTTAAGGCTCAGGGACCGAACAGTGAGTCTGACATTGCTGACCAGGTTAATATGATCAATACAGCAATCGCAGCAGGTCCGGTTGGTCTTGGCCTTGCAGCATGCGATACCTCTTCTGTACTGGAAGCTCTTCAGACATGTGCAGATAAGGGAATCCCGGTAGTTACCTTCGATACAGGTGTTGCTGACGCTCCGGAAGGCTCCGTAGTAGCAGAAGTTTGTACAGACAATGCTCAGGCTGGTTCTGTTGCAGCAGAAAATATGTATGCAGCAATCAAAGATGTTGTAGCAAACGCAGAAGGACAGGTTATCATCGGTGAAATCAACCAGGATGCAACAGCTCTGAATATTCAGCAGCGTGGCGGCGGATTCATCAACAAAATGATCGAACTTCTTCAGGCAGACGGAAAAACAGTTGCAGTAGCTGGTAACGAATTCTATGTAAATGCAGCAACAACCGCTGATGCAACAGAAGCTGATGCAGACGTTGTTATCCAGGTAGCAGTTCCTGCACAGACAACTGTAGAGCTTTGCTCCACAGAGGCTCAGGCTATTCTTTCCAAAGAAAACTGTATCGCAATCTTCGGTTCCAACCAGACAGCAGCAGAAGGTGTTCTTGCAGCTAACTCCAACCTGAACGTTCTTGGTTCCGATGCAGCAGCAGGCGATGTAATCGGTGTTGGTTTCGATGCTGGTTCTATCATTAAAGCAGCTGTTCAGGATGGCACATTCCTTGGTGCTGTTACACAGTCTCCTCTGATGATGGGCTACTACGCAATCTACGCTCTTACAGCAGCAGCAAACGGCGCAGAAGTATCTGACGTTCCTACAGCTGGTTACTGGTATGATGCAACAAATATGGAAGACGAAACAATCGCTCCGAACCTTTACGACTAATTAAAAGGTTTCAATTACAGTCATACAATATAAAAAATGCAGGAAAGGGTACCGCATAATATGCGGTACTCTTTTTGAGATTATTGAAAAACGGGAGAAGAGATATGGTTGTAATGGGAATTGATATCGGAACCACTACGATCAGTGTGCTTGTGATTGATGGAAACAGCGGGGAATTTCTGGACCGCGTGACTATATCACATCAGTCATTTCTGAAAGGAGATCCGGACTGCAGCAAAATCCAGAGTCCGAAGAAACTCTGGAGCCTGACGGAACAAACGGTAAACGAAATGATCCAAAGGCACGGAAAGCCTGCCTGCATCGGCATGACCGGTCAGATGCACGGATTCCTGTATGTAGACGACTGCGGAGAGGCGGTCAGCCCGCTGTATACCTGGCAGGATGGTCTTGGAAATGAACGAATGGAGGATGGAAGAACCTGTGCGGAGATTCTTCGGGAAAAAGCGGGTACGGCATCAGCAGGATACGGACTGACCACTCACTACTATCTCCGGAAAAAAGGAAGAATTCCCCATAATGCGCGGAAAATGACGACCATCAGCGATTATATCGGTATGAAGCTCTGTGGCAGCACCAGGCCCTGTATTGCAAAGGATATGGCGGCAAGCTGGGGCTGCTTTGATCTGGAATCCTGCGATTTCTTAAGGGCTGAGCTGGAAGAGCTGGGAGTGGAGCTTTCCTATCTTCCGGAAGTGCTGCCGGAACACAGCGTAATAGGAACTACATCAGGCAATTTTCCGAAAGGAATTCCGGTGATTGCATCTCTGGGTGATAACCAGGCCAGTGTGATCGGATCGGTAAAGAATTTGTCTGATACGGTACTGATAAATATCGGAACAGGAAGCCAGGTATCTTTTTGTACAGATCAATATATCAAAGCACAGGGTGCAATAGAACTGCGTCCGTGTACCGGCGAACAGTATCTCATGGCAGGGTCCGGGCTCTGCGGCGGAAGAGCCTATGCGATGCTGGAACAGTTTTACCGGGAGGCTTCCGGAATAAAAGACGACAGTCTTTATCAGAAGATGGAAGACCAGGCAAGAGACTTCATAAAGACATATGGAAAAGAAGCCGCGTGGAAAATCAGGACAACCTTTTCCGGAACCAGAAGCAATCCAAAAGAAAGAGGTTCGATTTCATCAATCGGTGTGGAAAACTTCTGTCCGGGCGCTATGACGTTGGGGATGATTCAGGGAATCCTGGAAGAGCTGTTTGAGATGTATCAGGAAATGTGCCGCATGACCGGAATAAAGGCGGCATATCTTGTCGGTTCCGGAAATGGGCTTCGCAGAAATTCACTTATGCGTGAAATGGCGGAAGACCTCTTCGGTATGCCGATGCAGATTCCGGCCTGCAGCGAAGAAGCAGCTTATGGCGCTGCACTTCAGGCAATGGTCTCAGCCGGATTAGAGGATTCGCTTGAGAACGCACAGAAAAAAATACAGTACGAGTAATTACAAATAA
>CAMBYR010000033.1 GCA_945872375.1 uncultured Blautia sp.
CAGATATCCTGTTTTCCCATCCAGAGTCAGATAATCTCCATTACGTGAAATAAAATAAAAATTGGTAAAATGGGTCTCCTCCCTGGCCTGATTTACAAAGGAAACGATTGCTTCCTCACTGTCTGCCGTCTCAAAATAAGGTGTCCATAATCGCATGCGGCTCCAGTTGACGGAAACCAGATTATACAGGGTCTGCGCTGCCTGATGATAGATTTCCTTCAGGTGAGCAGTGCTTTCTGAATATATTGTCTGGGAAACAAATCTGAAATAGGTAACGCATGCGAAACAGGTTCCAATCACGATTACAAGTGACAGAATCAGAGAAATCCATCGTTTTTTCACAACACCGCCCTCCTTTCCGTTCGTATTTCATTTTCTGTGCCCGTCGGCCCAGAAACAGTTTTCCGGCATTCCATGATGTCACTGATATTTTGTCAGGCATTTTAATAATCGAGAGGAGCTGATCGGTTTTGAAAGAAAATCGTCCATTCCCACATCTGCTGCTCTCTCCCGATTTTCGGAAAATGTATTTGCTGTAAGGGCAATGATGGGAACATTGGCCCGGATTCGATTCGGAAGCTTTCGTATCCTCATGGTTGCCTCGTATCCATCCATTACCGGCATTTCAATATCCATCAGGACAAAATGATAATACCCCGGATCTTTTCCCTTCACCGCCGCCAGTGCTTTACTTCCATTATCTGCTTCTTCCACAAGAAGGCCATGATCCACAAGAATTTCTTTCATGATCTCACGATTCATTTCGTTATCATCCACAAGAAGCACACGTCTTCCCTCCAGCACTTCCAGGTTCTCCGGTTCATCATCGTCCGTTTCCTCATCCCAGTTCTCTCCAAGAGCATACGCGATCGTGGATTCCATATTTGTAAGGACAAGCTGCATTTTTTCAAAGTATACCTCTGCTTTGAAGCCATGTCTCATGCCAAGCTCCGTGTATCCAACGGCACTGTTCAGCTCTGTCCGCAGGTCTCTTAATGATATTTTATGAAATTCCTCTGCTTTTCTCGCTGCTTCCAGTTCTGTTTCCAGCATGTCCATTCTTTTCAGAAGAATCTCATAATTCTCCTGCGAGCTCCGTACGCTGCCATCCGGATACTTAAGCTGAAATTCAACCGTAACTCCTAATACATCAAGGCATTTCTGAAACTCTTCAAATGTCATACTCTCTCTGGCCAGTTTTCTGTATAAAGAGGACGGAAGCATTCCCATCCTCTTTGCAAGATCAGCTTTTGAGATTCCCAATTCAGAACATACGATATTGATCGTTTCTGCTGTCTTCATGAAATCATTCCTGACTTTCTCTTCTATATTTTCAGTTATTCTGCATAATGGTTACATATTCCGTGGGTTCCACGAATTGTTTTGTTTTCGTCAGTGCCTCCTGCATGCACTCCTGGCTGGAGAAATCACTCACCAGGTATGCTTCTCTCTTTGCCTTCAGATCCTCAGGCATGGGACAGTTGCAGAAGGTCTCATGCTCCAGGAAGGTGTCTGCGCCTACCAGCAGCATCGTATAGGTGGCATGATCATCCAGAGGTTTGCCATCCACGATGATCTCCTCCAGATGGAACTTCCCCTTTTCCTCCTCAGTAACGGTGTAGCTGAGCCCACTGGTAACAGGCATCAGATTGCGATGGCGAATGGGATTGGAACCATCCTCCTTCACATTGACCAGCCATTCCATGATTCTGTGAACCTCTTCTCCGCTGTATTCGCCGCGATAGATGGCATTTCTGGCAGTCAAAATCCACTTTGCCTGCTGCATGGTGTAGGTTCCGGGATAAATGGAGGTACTGGCCACAGGCGAATAGCCCACAGCGATCTGATCGTCAAATGCCTCACGCAGAGTGTTCATCAGAGAGGAAGCCGCAGGGCTGCCGTGTTCGCCAAAGTCATTGGAATAAGCAGTCTCCTGGGTAAACAGAATTTCCTCCGCATCCGGATCCACATAATCAACCAACTGCTCATTGAAGGCCTCATAAGCACTTTTGGCATCATATTCACCAGTCATCATTTTGTGTCCCACATCCTGAGAGATGGCGAACACCTCTGTGGAGGCCAGACGCATATACAGATGATTTCTGTCGATGCAGTCCTGCACATACTCAAGGCAGGAAGTAGGCGTAATCTTCACTTCTTTATTATAAGAAAGTACCGATGTGCCGGCAGCCACATGCTTCTGCCCTTCTTCGCTGAAAATCGCCATCAGCACTTCCATCACAGCATCTTTCTTTGCCTCATCTTCTTCCACACGGTGGGAAACTGCCAGCTGACACATGGGATAGGTCAGGAGCCAGTTATCATCTTCTGTCTCACCGAAATAAGGCAAAATCACGCTGTTGAGGCCGTCTTCCCTGGTGATATCGTCTGCCAGAGCCGCTGTATTGCGGATCATGGCCGTCTTTCCTTCCCTGTAGGCTTCCGTTACAGGAGTAAACTGCAGTTCCTCATCGCCGGGCTCTATACGCACATCTTTTAAAAACTGTTCATATTTTTCAAATACCTTTGGCCACATCACATCATCCAGTCCTACCTGATGATCTTCAGTCTCACTTTCGTAGGCCATACGCCACTGAGTGCCCTCCAGGCTCATCAGATCGGAAGCGGCACAGCCCTGCATGGTCTCCAGACAGCTGTAATCATAGAACCAATCTGTCTGGAAGCCCTTGAAGCCCAGATCCTCGAAGGCATCAATCGCCTCTACGAACTCCGCATAATTGGTAGGCAGAGGAATGTTATACTCATCAAAAAGATCCTTGTTTGCCATGATGCTGTCCACTTCGGCGCACATGGGCAACCATCGGATCGCTCCGCCTGTTTCACGGTTCACATCCAGATAGCTGGTATAGAAGGTGCCTGCCACCTCCGTCTGGCTCAGATCCATCAGATGTTCCGCAAGTGGTGCTGCATCGTTCAGAGAGAACCGGCGGCAGGTGATGATGTCCGGGATCTCCTCATCCCGGGTCAGCAGATCCTTGTAGTATTCCATGGTGTTAAAGCTCTGAACAAAGGTAAACTCAATATCCGGGAACTTTTCCTCCAGCCATGGAGTAAACTCCTTGAACATGGATCTGTCATACATGTACATACTGATGGAAATTTTACCATCGTCCTCTGCTTTTCCGGTGCTTTCATTCTGTTTTCCGCAGCCGGCAAACAGAACCGCACCCGTAACAACCGCAAGTATCAGGCTGGTAATTTTTTTCTTTTTCATTCTTATCTCCTTGTTGTTCCATTTTTGTCAGTATAACATATTCGACATATTTCTACAAGCCATATTTCATATGCATCTGGTTGCATCCATTCCAGGTATCGTTGTATTTCCCCCTTCCGGACTTTTCAGTCCCAATATCAAGTCAATCGTAGTACTTTTTCCTGCTCCATTATGACCAAGCAGCGCAAACACCTCTCCCTTATTCACTTCGAAAGAAAGATCATTTACTACTTTTCTTCCAGAAAATGATTTTGTGAGATTTTTCACTTGAATACATTGTTCGTTCATATAAAAATCCTCCCTGTATTATCTTTACAGGAAGGATTCTATCATCTCCCCTAAAGGGGAGAGTCAATAAATTTTTTATGTTTTTTATTTAATCCGGAACCACATTGAGGTCTGACCCAAATACGACTAATAACTGCTCCTATAAATCCCTCAGCAGATCCTCCAGTATATTCTCCTGATATGCTGCCATTCTTTTTATTTTCATATGCTCTGCCGTCTCTCTCAGCAGAGGATTTTTGATATTTCCAAGCTTCGTCATGCCGCTCTCTCCGATGACTTCTCCGGAAAGACTGTTTTCGTAATCTTCCGGTGTCATCCTCCATATCTGAATTCCATCTCCGAATTTCTGCCACAGTCTGTCTGCAATTCCGATCCCATCCGGATCAATATCCCCGCTGTAATAAATTCTGACACCTGAAGCAAGAATCATTCTGATCAGTTCCATTGCCACAGCACGAAGCTGCCCTGAAGTACACAGCAGTGTCAGATGGTCTTTTGGGGCATTGTTAAGCAGGTAGGTGAAAACCATCTCGTTTTCCACCACATACACACGATCTCCCACGGCCTGTACACCGATCATTCCCCTTAAATTTTCCATTGTGATCACATAGGGTTCCTTCAATGTGCAGAATGCATCATAAGCCGGATGCCAGCCTTCTTTCCTCTTCATTCTCAGCCCGCAGGCATGCAGCATGCTGGACACGTTATCCGGCACAATTCCGGCACCCTGAAGCAGCTCTCTCCACTGATGTGCGTTCTCCGGCAATTCCGCCTTTTTCCAATAGCAGACAGCATGAACCAGAAGCTGTCCGGCCGCAGTGCCGCGGTCAAAATAATGAGGATTTCCGGATATTTCGGCAGCAAACACAGCCAGTGGACATTCGCTTTCCAACATCTGCTCAGACTCCAGTTTCATTAGTGCGCGTCCCGCATTCCGGCCCAGATTCTCTGCCTGCACAGGATCTTTTCCGTATTCCCTGATCAGTATCTGATACCCAAATTTCCTCGCGGAAATCACTTCCTGCATCCAGGATACAGCAGCTGATTCGCTGCCTGCCAGCTCCATAAAACAGTCACGGATTCCTTCCAGATACTCTCTTTTCTTTTGCTGCTGCTCCTGTTTTTGTCCCTGATTAGTGGAAAGTGTTTCTCCAAAATATTCTTCCAGTACGGTTTTCAGATCCACCGGTGCAAACCGCGTTTTCTGTAATCCCTGCTCAAATTCTATAACAGAAAACCGGATATCTTTTTCATAAAATACTTTTCCGACCACACCGCCAATGGCACGGCGTTCTTCCTCTGTTGTCTCCCTCAGGATAATCCTTCCTGCTGCTTTTCCATAGGATTTCCACTTCTTTCTAAGTTCCAGCAAACATCTCCGATACGCTTTCCGGCTCTTAAAATAACCGGCACATTCTTTATTATTGCACATCCAATATCCTCTCATGTCCGTTCCATGTATATCGAATCACGGAAACTGTCTGCGAATTCTGAGGCCGGAACAGTTCTGCGATCCGAAGCCCCTTCACCGTCTCAAAGCATCCCCAGAGAGCCTGGGAATTCATGATATAATCGAAATCAAGCTTATGAACAAGCTCAAACATACTGCTGATATTTTTATCATCCACACCAGCAAACGCCTCGTCCAGTGCGATCATGCGCGGATGGTCTTTCTTTTCCGCCTTTTTATACTGGGCATTGACTGCCGCAAAAAGAGGAACATACATTGCCATCGCCTTTTCTCCTCCGCTGAAACGGTTAAACGCCGCATTGGTCAGAGGCTTTCTCGTTTCTTCACCCCGTTTGAAATACATCTGAAATTCAAACCACCTGCGGTAGTCCAGAGCATCCCGCACCAGTTCCATGTAGTTGATCACGCCGCCGTCTTCTTCCAGTTTCAGCTTTTCTGTACGGATCTTGCTCCTGAAATGTCCCGCAACTTTTTCAATATCCTCCATCGTCAGAAGCGCACGATCCCGGAGCAGGATCTGCTCCAGTTCCACTGTATCCAGCTCAGCGTCATTCTCCGCCTTCCGCGGTTTCCAGTCCAGCGAAAAGCTTAAGCCCATGGAGGTATCCATTTCCTTCATAAGCTGCGACATGTCCAGAACCCACTTCCTGCTCTCTGCGATCCTGTCCGTCAGCTGCTGGCTGATGGTTCTGGACAAAATATCCTCAAACAGTTCCCTGTCTTTTTTCTGTATCAGCAGCTCGGTTTCATCAATAGAGGATTTTAATATTCCGTAAAACTCCTCCAGATATACTTTTTTGCCATTCCATACAGATACCACGCGTACACGCTTTCGTGTCACACCGACATTTTCTCCGTCTCCCGGAATCTCATCCACTGCCCCGAAACATTCCTCCAGCGCCGTTCCATAGCTTGTAAGACTGCCGTTATGGCGCTGATATACCTGATACAGAGACTGAAGCATGTCTGACGGTTCCCTGTTCCTGTCACTTTCCCGGAGCATTCTCACAGCTTCTCCGGCACATTCATGCAGTGTACGGCTTTCCCTGTCAATGACAAGCTTCAGGGAAAGTTCCTCCTCAAAGTATTTCCTCAGACAGGTTTCTTCCGCAATTACCCGCTGCAGGTGTTCCTTCTGTTCCGGTATGGAATCCAGCAGATTTTTCAGCATCACATCCAGACGCACAAGAGAATTATTAATCTCACTGTATTCCGCGTTCATTCTGTCCAGTTCTGCTCGGAGCTGCTTCAGGCGGTTCGCCTTTTCTACAATTTCCGGTCGGCTCAGATACTCCTCATACTGCCTGATCCGGATATCACACTCTTTGATTTTTGTACTGTAATTCCGTTTTTCCACAAAGGCATCATCCAGCGCCTGTTCATCCCGTGCGATCTGTTCCTCTTTATCCAGACAGGTTGCCAGTTCTGCTTTTAGCTGAAGCAATTCCGTGCGCACTTCCTGCCAGATGCTCCGGTATTCCTCGATTGCATCGCTGACTTCTTCATATGCCTCTTCCGTTCTTCCGTATGGAAAAGACCTGCACCTCTGGAGCATTACCTGATATTTCTGATTCTTCTGCTGTGCCAGTCTCTGCTCCTGTGCTTTTTTATTTTTATACTCTTCAATGATCCTACGGAGTTTCAGATTACATTCTTTTTCCCTGTCCAGGGCTGCGTTGATCTCTGCGAATCCCGGCAGTTTCTGATACTCCGCCTGAAGCTTTTCCAGTCGTTCCTGTATCTGTGTGATTTCCTGTTCCACCGCTGAAACAGCTGCCGAAAGCTCACGGATTTTCTCCTCAAGCTCCTGTATTTTGTGTTCTTTTCTCTTCTTTCTCGCCAGAAGGCCGACAAACTCTGCCTCACCGGTTTTACGGGCTTTTCCGGCAAGGATTCCCTGACGGAAACGTCCGTCTTTTCCAAGAAAAACACCCTGTCCGGCTCGCTCTTCATAAATATTGCTCAAAATCCGCGCAACTGTTTCCTTCAGCCTGTCATCCAGTTCTTCACTTAAAACCAGTCCGGAAAAATCGGAGGTTCCTTCTTTTTCCACGTACAGAACACAATCCAGAAACTCCGGGCATTTCTCACGGATCCTGCAAAAATCGTCAGGAGATACCACCAATGCATCCAGAATTCCCATTTTCTGAAGCTGAGCTTCTATTTCTGCACAGTCAGCCCCGCTCAGTTCGCCGGAAAACTCCACTGTCTTATAAAACGGTACTGCCGTGATACCTGCATTCTGAAGGGCTGTTCTGGTTTGTTCTGCATTTTCGTCCCGCTCCGGCTCCAGCTCCTCCTGGTTCTGAACGAGCACAAGCTCTTTTTCCGCCTGTTCCAGTGCCTCTCTGCGGATTTTCCGTTCATACTCCCGGTCACTCTTTGCATCCGTCAGTTTCTGACGCTGGCGCTCATAATCCGCACGGAAAATCTCCTGCACAGTTCCTGCATCCGCAGCCGACTGATACCGGCGGATCATCTGCTCTGCTTCCTTCAGAACTTCCTCACGGGGACTCCACTCTTCAGAGCTTTTTTCCAGTTCATAAACATCTGTGATCCACTGGTCGACTGCATCCGCAGCCTGTTCTCTGGCTGCGTCAAGCCTTTGCTCTTCTTCTGCTTTCTGCCGTCCCAGCTCTTCCAGCTCTCTGGCTGCCTCATCATATTGTTTTGCAAGCTCTTCGTACTGGCGTATCGCCTTTTTGCACTCCTCAATGAGATTCTTCAACATGTCCAGGTTTTTCACAATTTCATCAGTCTTGTCACATTCCTCTGCTGCCATCACCCGCATCGCCTTCTCGTGCTGATCCCACTGCAGGACTTCCTGCTGCTGCTCCAGCTCCTGCTTCTCTTCCAGCAGTTTTTCCTGCCTTTGCTCCAGACAGTCCTGAAGTTTTTTCAGCTGCTGTTCTCCCTGCCAGATCCGCTCTTTGCATTCCTGGATTTTATGATTCCACCGGTTCTCATTCTCCAGCGCCTGATCTTTTTCCTTCTTGGCGGCCTCCAGCTTGCGATCCATTTCCTCCAGATCGGTATCCAGCAATCCGTTACGCTCGGTCTCTGCCAGTTTCTTTTTCTCTTTCAGTTCCTCCAGGCGCTGCTGAGCGGCCTTCCTGTCAAGCTCTATCTGACACTTCTCCTGTTCTTTTGCATCAAGCCTGTGTTGTACATTCTCCATTTCCTGCTTTTTCGCAAGGTATCCCTGAGCTTTTTTCGCAAGCATATACTGATTGTAGCGTGTATACTCATTACGTATGATCTTCACATCGGCAAAGGCACGTTTCAGCATATCCAGACTGTCCTGAATTTCGTCCATTTTTTCCATGGCATCAACCATGGCACGAAGATCCTCGTCCGTCAGAGTCTGCAGAGAATCGTTAAGGATTTCATAGACCTTTGTAGGTTTGAATTCTTTGGAAAGCTTCGGCGCACGGACTTTCACAAGCAGTCGGATAAACTGTTCATACTGCTCCGCTTTTCGGAAGCCGAAAATATACTGATTGACATGTTTTTTGTACTCACTCTGACTGTCCGTGAAAAAATTGTTCTCTCCCAGCTTCGCCTTCATTTCCCGTTTGTCATAAGGGATCCTGGTGGAACCGACTTCTTTGTACAGCCACAGATCATAGCCGATCCTTTGGCCGTCCAGAATAATAAATCCCCAGAAATCCATGGGTTTTCCGCGTTTTGCCCGCTGCCCGATTCCTATGGTGCGGTATTCTCCGGTCTCCTCTTTCATGAATTCGAGGAAAAGATAGCCAGTTGCCTCATCCTTTCCTTCTTCGCCTAAAAAGTAATATTCCATTCTTCTGTCACTGGAACCAAAAGGATCCAGACGGCTCGGGGTGCGGTCTCCATCCAGCACAAAGGGAATAAAACTCTGAGTAGTAATCGATTTTCCGGATCCGTTCTGTCCGCGAAGGAGAAGCTTTCCATCCACAAATTCAAAATCTTCTTCGTCATACAGCCAGAAATTCACGAACCCGATCCTGTTCATTTTCCAACGGTCCATCATTCCTCTGTTCCTCCCTTAAAGTCATCAGGATAATACCCCGCAGCCCTTCCGGCAGACGGCAGCACAGTAATCCGTTCATCATCATCACACCGGATCATCAGCCAGTTTTTCATATATCCGATAATCGTACCCAGCAGCTTCTCTTCATCCATTTCACGAAATTCCTTGCTCCATGCACTTTTCCATGCGGTTCTGCATTCGGAAACAAGATCCGCAAAATCTTTCTTCGTCAGGTAAATGCATTCATTTTCCTGCTTTTTCAATTTTCCTGCAGCCAGCTTTTCCTGAATTTTTGCGCATACCAGAAGCACTGCCTCCGAAAGCATGGCGTCCCTGGGATGCACGGTTCCATAACAGTCATCCGCATCCAGTGTCAAAAATGCGGTATTTCTGTAAATATCCAGATTTCCGCCCAGATTTTCATTCAGATATCTGGCAACCCACTGGCGCTGGTTTTTCAGATACAGTGCATCTGCATCATCGTTTCCTTCCCAATAAAAAGACGGGCATACGGCAAGCTGCCTGTACACACGGTTAATACGCATGGTTCCTCTGTCCTGCTGGAATTCCTCAAAATCTGTTTTTTCAAAATCCTCCCATGACTCATACCGGGAAATGTCCGTTGGAAAACTGGTTGCAAAATACTTGGAATAGCCTGTATTTTCATATAGGACTTCCTGTCCGACCTCCATGCCGAAAGCCTCACTGCTGCCCTCGTATACCCGCAGCATCTGCAGTTTTTCCATATACTGCAGCACACGCACCAGGGATTTTCTCTGGGTAAAGGAAGTCCAGTCAATGGTCATACAGGCTTTCAGCTGTGTCTCAACATAATCGATCAGTTCAGACAAAAGAAACTGCTCCTGCTCCTCTTTATCCTCCAGATACATCAGAACCGCGCACAAAATACAATAATCTCGGATATCTGTGAATTCCTGGATTCCCATAAATGGCTCTGCATGAGCAGGACGCTTCTCCAGCTTTAACAAATTTTCCGTATGGATCAGCTTCCAGCCCAGCTGCTCCCTGACAAATCTC
The DNA here is from genome assembly GCA_945872375.1 of uncultured Blautia sp. Lineage (GTDB taxonomy): Bacteria > Bacillota > Clostridia > Lachnospirales > Lachnospiraceae > Blautia_A. The sequence continues at coordinate 10,048 of CAMBYR010000033.1, forward strand.
TGAAAATTGGGGATATCCCTCTTCACTTTATAATAGGTTTCTTTCTCTTTGTCCTTACAGATCCAAAAATTTTCAAACAATGTTCTGATTTCGTTCATCGTTGTTTAAACTCCAATATATATGCAGGCATGGTCAGCAGCCCGTCTTCGCATTTCAATACACAGTTTCCCTTTTTCTGAATCAGCCGGTATTCCTGTCCATACTCTGTCCTTCCTGTCTTCTGTGAATTCATATTTGCCTGTGTGATCCACTGTAGAAATGTATTTCTTGTGGCTTCTGAAATGACTTCTTCGGAAAAGATGATTCGGTTATTCTTAATGTATCGCATCTCGATTTCTTTCTGCTGTCTGGCATTGCGCAGATAACTTTCTCTCTGCATCATTTTTTCCAGAGACTTATCTGCAAATCCCCGCCTGTCCTTTTTCTCCCGGTAGATCCTCGTATGGGGCTTCAATAAAAATGCCGCGGGGTCCTCCTCGTATACGCTGCTGTTGATTGCGTATTCTTCCCGCGGTTCATTTGTCTTAAAATGCTGTATGTTCTGTATCCCGAAAACATGAGCTGACAGCCGGTGAGCTTCCTCCAGGTCCCCGCATTTCAAAAACAGTTCCATGAACTTCCGGTAATCATCCTTCCTGCTGATTCCCCAGTTCTGAATCTGCACGATCAGCGCTGCATTCCGAATAATACTTCGAATGACATCGTTTGTAATTTTCAGAACTTTTTTGCACTCACATTCGTGGCCCTGAGAATCAATAAACCAGTTTTTCAGAGAATTCCATTTGCCCATGACGTTTTCACGTATACTCGGCTCCGCATTGCCATGAATCGCCAGAAGAGCATGGGGAATATCCAGTTCACTCTGTACCACTTTCTCCAGAATACTGTTTTCCATGGCAGGCATAATCCTCACCAGGATCTGTTCGATCCTCCTGGAATGGTGCTGCAGTTCCTGGATAAATTCATTCAGATACTTGATAAATTTATCCTTGTGGATCACAAATTCCACAGATTTCATCAGATGATCTGTTTTTGTCGAATAAAAGTCTCTCAGATAATCCTGATAATTCTGATTAAGACGTTTAAAATCTTCCTGAAGCATGCTCCACCACTCATTGACCGTTTTCAGCCCTGCATACTCCATGCTCTCCGCATCCTCCAGGCTTTTTTCCAGACGCACAAAAAAGTTCGTGGACAGATTTCCCGATTCCAAAAAAATATTCTCCAGCCGTACAGTCAGCCTCTCGATTTCAACTGCATATTCAGACATGGTATACCGGTACTGTTTGTTTTTGTAATCGGCTATGGTATAAACCCTCCCCGGATCCTGGATCGGGGTAAGATTTTTCCACTTCACCAGCGCCTCCAGATCCGGCTCCAGCTGCTCCATGGTATAACCGGCAAAGGCCTCATCCTGCTTTATAAGGCGGAAAATATCCTCTTTATACAATTGAAAATGCATCTTCTCATATTCCCGGTAAAAACACCGCATGATCTTACGATAGATGTGTGCATTCGGGACAGACAGATAAGAAGTCTCGTGAATGGGGTCAAAGTGTTCCATTTGGTGTAGGTTCCTTTCTTTTTCCTGCAATGAATTTTTTTCGCGTTTTTTGCAGGCGCAGATACTCCGCTGCTATCTGAAGCATATCATATTTTCGGGATACATGCCACTTCTATTTACAAGTGAATACAATTTACTGATGCCCTTTCGCTTGTTTTTCGATATCTTTAATCATCAATAAATACTCTTCTTTTACCGGAGAAATATTTTTCACTTGATATTTCTGATATTCTTCATTTGCTTTTGCCATCGCCTGAGCATGACTAACCTTTCCAGCATATTGGTTCGCCACGAAAATTGTGCAACAACCTGCTGCACAATTGTCTATACCATTCGCATGATTTCTCGAATCCAACCATGCAAAGACTTCCTCTTATTTCAAATCCAATCTTTTGATAGCATTTGTTGGATGCCACATAATCTGCATTGGTGTACAGCGTTGGAATATATCCTTTATCAAATGCTTCTTTTGTTGCATAGTAAACAACATTTTCAGCGTAATGTTTTCTTCTGTGCTGTGGCAGAGTATAAACTTGTCCAACACAGGCTATCTCTCCATCTATTCTTACATCACATGCAGCAACTGTTTCACTGTGGTTATTTTTCCAAAAAAGTACCGTAATAGTTTTTAGCTCCTCCTCTGCATCTTTTCGATAAGCTATGTCATCCTTCTGATCAATCTGAATCTCATCATGAAATGCTTTTTTTATTCGGGTATACTCATCAAGATCGTCTATAGAACATCTATACACTTTTCCCTCTGCTACTACATACGGTTCGATTGGTTTCCTGCACTCATACGCCAACATATTAGTTATAATCCTTGATGTAAGATTTTCTTCTTTTACCTTAAAAGCCAAATACTCTGCAAAACTCATATTTGACATTAAATCTCATATCTGTATTTACCAAATGATACTGTTTCATTGCATTCCATATCTGCTCATTTGTATCTTCATCAATATCATCATCTGTCCAAATCCAAACTGGAAATGGCGGTGTGGAATAACACAATATATAATTCTTATGATCTGTTAACTTCAATTTACAATTCCCGGACATTATTCGTTGAAGAACTTGAAAAGTAAAAACGTCTGCATCCAACAATTTATAATCTTTTTCATCAAAATAATTATCCAACTTACTTCCTCCTCACTGTTTAACAATCCATCCATCTCAAAAACATAGTAATTTTATTGATTTCTGCTAAAATTTCTTTTACCCTTGCTTCATCTTCCATCACCATTCCATGTGATTTCAGCTTTTTAATTTGTTTTTCAAAAGACAATGGTTCCTTCAATTCCATAATATTACTCCTTAACGTAAAAAAGCTGAGTACATGACTCAGCTTGGTCCCCAATGTCCAATGACTTCAGGCAACTCTGTTAATAATTTTATATGACATAAAAAATTTTTTTCAACCCGTTTTTGAAAAGTTCACAATTTGTTCTTATTTTTTAGGCAGCCATAAAGACTGCCTATTTTCTACAGAACACCTAAATACTTTAATATTCTTATTCCGTCCTTAAGACCTGCAAGATACAAATAATGATAATTTTCGCCTTCCTGTTCATTTCGAGTAGGTCACTCATTCCCTGGGCTTGTACTCTTCGGCTCTTTTAGCGATATTATCAAGCGGAACTTTTC
>CAMBYR010000034.1 GCA_945872375.1 uncultured Blautia sp.
ATCGAATTCCGGGACATCGGTCATGGCAAGAATTTCTCCGTTCTGAGGATTCATCAGCAGGATTGAGACCCTTTCAGCCTGTTTTTCTTCCATAACCTTCAGCGCTGCCTGCTGGGCAAACTCCTGAATACTGATATCCAGACTGATCTGCAGATTGTTTCCAGCCACCGGATCCTTACGGCTCTCTCCCTCCTGATCGATCTCCACGCCTCTGGCATCTGTCACGGTCAGTATTTTTCCCGGTGTCCCCTGAAGGATCTCCTCATATTTCACCTCGAGACCGATGATCCCCTGGTTATCCCCTCCGGTAAAGCCCAGCACCTTCGATGCCAGAGTTCCATAGGGATAATATCTTTTGTAATCCTCATCCACCTTCACTCCGGCAAGGTTGTATTCCCGAATGGAATCACCAATGGATTTTTCCACATTTGTCTTGATTTTTTCAATCGAAGACACCTTTTCCACACGTTTTCTCACGGTCTCTTCATCCATCTCCAGTTCCTTTGCCAGCACGCTGATTACCTTTTCCGGCTCCCGGATCTGGCTGTGGATCACAGAAATCGTACAGACTGTTTTATTGGCCGCCAGAACTTTCCCTTTTGCATCCAGGATCTCGCCTCTCGCCGCCTTGATCGTCCGCTCTCTCTGATGAAGATCCAGTGCCTTCTCATAATAATAATCGGAACGAAATCCCATCAGATACACCAGTCTGCCCATCAGCCCCAGAAGCATGGCCGTACAGCATAGAAATACCACCCAGATTTTCTTTTTATGAAATGTTTTATTCTTCTTCATAAAAAAATCCCCGCCGGAGATCGTCATACTAATATATGACTTTCCCCGCCGGGGGTATGCGTTATTCCAGTCCTGCTTCTTCGTTTGTAATGCCTTCGCTTTCCATATCGTTGCCAACCAGCGGTTCCGAATCATCCTCCAAAGGAGCCGGAACACTGGTATCGGAAATCGCTTCGGGCATTTCATACATGGCCCCTCCCAGATTTTCCGATTTTTTCTTCTCACCGTTTTCGTCGTAAATATACTCCCCGTACTCGTTCATCAGATAGCCTTCTTCATCGATCCGGTTGCCCAGCATGTCGATCAGATTTCCGTCACCATCAATCAGATTTCCATCGGAATTGATATCAATTCCGGAAGGATTCTGCAGATGCCCCTGGAAGCCTTCCCACACTTCTGTTTCCGGCAGATATCCATTGCTGATTTCATCGGGAGCAATATTCAGATAAGGAAGCAGTTCACTCATGATTCCCTGGGCAATATACTGCGGGTAGGAGCTGGTTGCCTGATTATCTGTGTTTGGTTCATCTACAACTACATAAATCACCACCTGCGGATCGTCTACAGGTGCAAATCCGATAAAGGATACCAGATATTTGTTATTTCCACGGGGGAATTTTTCCGCGGTACCTGTTTTTCCGCCCGAACTGTATCCAAGAACCTTGGAATAATGGCTGGTACCTTCCAGAACACTGGATTCCATGTAGGAACGGATATTTGTAGAAATTCCGGGGGTAACCGTCTGCTTCAGCACTGTAGGCGTGATATTTTTAATGATTCCTCCATTGGAATCCTTTATGGCCGAAACAAGATGAGTCTGATAATAATAGCCGCCGTTGATGACGGAACACATGGCATTGATTTCCTGGATCATGGTACAGGTAAATCCCTGACCGAATGCGGAGCATGCAAGCTCTGTGGTTCCCATCGTATCCTGTGTATGAATGATTCCGGTGCCTTCTGATGGAAGATCAATTCCGGTTCTTGTTCCGAAATTAAACAGACTCTGTGCTTCCAGAAACTTCTCCGCTCCCATCCTTTCCGCAATCTGCATCATACCGTCATTGCAGGAATTGGCAATGACCTGTGACAGAGTTTCTGTTCCATGGGCATCCGGATAAACGGCACATCGGATAAAGGTATCGGCACCATAGCTCTGTCCGCCGTCACAGACAAAGGTATCGGTCGTACTGATGCTTCCTTTTTCCAGAGCTCCCGCCATAACGATCGGCTTTACAACGGATCCCGGTTCATATGCATCCGTAACACAGAAATTATTCCACATGGACGTCAGTGCAATGAATGTTTCTTCGTCATTCATTTTTGCAATTTCTTCTTCCGAATACAGATTCGAAAGGTCACGGGGTGTATTCAGATCATAACGGTCGCCTCCGTCCATGGCAAGGATTTCTCCGGTGGACGGATCTTCCACGATGACACCCACATTTTTGGCGCCCATCGCTTCGTTAAAGGCGTTTACCCATTTTTCCACGATCTGCTGCGCTCCCACGTCCAGAGTGGTCTGGATGGTATTTCCGGTGGTTGGTTCGATAATCGTCTGTTCCACATTGGAATCATTGTTAAAATATCCGTATCTGCGGCCGTCCGCTCCGGTCAGTGTACTGTTGTAATACCCCTCCAGACCAGTATCTGCCGTATCACGGCTCAGTGTAAAACCTATGGTATCACAGGCAAGTTCATTAAACGGATAGCTTCTGTGATAATCCTCCTCAAACCAGATTCCCTTCACAAGCTGACGTTCCTTTGCCTGCTCTGCCGTAAGCCCATCCTGAACGGTCTGTTCCGTATATTCCTCAAATGCTTTTTTGGAATCCAGCGGCAGTTCCTTTTTCAGGATCTGATACTGACTTTCCGCCGTAGCCGGATCGGTAAGCCGGGTCCGGATATCGGTTTCATCCAGCCCAAGGATATCCGTCAGCGCTCTGATGGTAGGTTCCACATAATCAGAGTCGGAATTCACCACCTTGCAGTCCAGAATCACATTATACACTTTTTTGCTGGTTGCCAGGAGATTTCCGTTTCGGTCGTAAATATCTCCCCGTTTTGCCGGAAGCGTTTTATTTTCGTATTTCTGCTGGGCCTGCGCAAGAACCAGACGTTTGTATTTATTTCCGCTTCTTACATTAATATAGGTCAGTGCACCTGTTAAAACACCTAAAGCCAGCAGTACCAAGCCAAAAAGCACTGCCAGCTTTTTTTTCATATAGGAGCTGATTCTCCTCTGCGGTTTTCTTTTTTCCTGATTTTTTCCTTTCAAAAACTCACCTGCCTGATTCAGGAACATCCTGATACTGTCTCACATAACTGCTGTTTTCTGTTTCGTATGTCATCTTCTGTTCGTCTGTGGGATATCTCATTCCAAGACGGCCAATGGCAATTTTCTTAATCTCATTCAGATCTATGGTAGAAAGAACCTGGCTTTCATATGCATCATTTTCTTCCTTCAGGTCTGTAAGCTGAGATTCCAGGGACGCCACTACAGACATCTGTGCTGTCACCTCATTTTTGAGCTGCAGAAAATGAATGCAGAAAAAAAGCACCGCTGCCGATACGACCGACAGGAAAATCACAAATCCCGGCCCCATGTTCAGCGCTCTTTCTCTATTCTGCTGTGTCTGCCGGCTTAGCTGTCTGGTACGGGCAGCTTCCGCTGCAAGCGCTTCGGCCTGTCTCTGTGCTTTTGCCTTTTTCGCAACAGCCTGCTGGCGGGAAGGATTTTTTCTGTCCGGTACCTCCTGGAGTCTTCTGGCGGTATTTCCCTCTACATAGACTCTCCGACCGGATGCCGAATGATAATTTCTTCTTCGTGTAGTTGTCGGTCTGCCTCTGTCTGCCATGTTTCGCCTCACTATCAATTCTCGTTACAATTTACGTTCAAAAATCCGAAGCTTCGCACTCTTGGAACGCGGATTTTCTTCCATTTCCTGCTCGCCCGGGAGGATCGGCTTTCTTGTGACCACCGTTCCCTTTGATTTGTTTCCACATACACAAACCGGAAGCTTTGGCGGACATGTACATGGATTTTCATTTTTTCTGAAAATGGTTTTCACGATCCTGTCTTCCAGTGAATGAAAGGTGATGATGCAGATTCGTCCGCCGTCATCCAGAAGATCGATCATTCCGTCCAGAGAATCCCGAAGTACTTCCAGTTCCCGGTTCAGCTCAATACGAATAGCCTGGAACGTCCGTTTTGCCGGATGACCGCCGGTGGCCTGGATTTTCATCGGAATTGCGTGTCGTATAATTTCCGTTAACTGCCCTGTGGTCTCAATGGGTGCTTCCTGTCTGGCAGCAACGATATGTTTTGCTATGTTTTTTGCGAATTTATCTTCACCGTAATCTCGAATGATACGGTACAGTTCTTTTTCTTCATAACCGTTGACAATGTCACTGGCTGTCTGCGTCTGTCTCTGATCCATGCGCATGTCCAGAGGAGCATCCGTGCGGTAGGTAAAGCCTCGTTCTTCATTGTCCAGCTGGTAGGAAGAAACACCCAGATCGAGTAATATTCCGTCTACGTGATGAATTCCGCGTGCTTTCAGCTCATTCGCCATGTAACAATAATTGCTGCGAATGATCGTTGCCTTGTCACTAAAGGCAGCCAGCCTCTCACTCGCAGCAATTATTGCATCCTGGTCCTGATCTATGCCAATAAATCTCCCCTTGGCAGAAAGTTTCTCACATACCCTGAGGGCATGTCCCGCGCCTCCTAAAGTTCCATCCACGTAGATTCCATCCGGCCTAACCCTTAAGCCCTGAATAGTTTCTTCCAGTAATACAGATTTGTGTTTGAATTCCATATCCGTCTCCTGAGGGATTTCTTTCAAGCGTCATACTAAATGGTGATACCCATGTCCTGCATTCCTTCTGCAATGGCATCCATATCATCATAATTGCTGTTTTCGCTCCACTTTTCCTTGCTCCAGACTTCAATGCGGTTCAGGTTTCCTGTGAGCACCACATCTTTGTCCAGGCCGGCAAATTCCCGCAGTGTCTGTGGAACAAGTATTCTCCCCTGCTTGTCCAGTTCACAATCTGCAGCACCTGCCACAAAGAATCGTGAGAAGGTTCTTGCGTTTTTATTCGTAAGTGGTAAGGCTCTGAGTTTCAGTTCGAAGGCTTCCCATTCTTCCATGGGAAACAGGAAAAGACAGCCATCCAGCCCCTTCGTCAGGACAAACTTTTCCCCTAAAAGTTCCCTGAATTTGGAAGGGATAATCAAACGCCCCTTCGCGTCGATTGTATGATTGTATTCTCCCTTAAACATTCGACTCTCCTACTCTCAGAATCTGCGAATCTCCCCTTCGCGTTCCTGATGTTTGATGGATTTCTGGTATGATGTCCTCCATCACCCACCACCATTCTCCACTTTCTACCACTTATGAACCCATTCTAACCCATTTAAAGTAAAAAAACAAGTGGGAATATGAGATTTCATAATTTTGTAAATTATTGGAAAGCGCCAAAAAAGCCGTTTTCCTCCTTTCAAAGCACACTTTCAAAAAAGAAAAAGCAGAAATACCTTCACATTCCATGAAAATATTTCTGCCTGATTCATCCATTTATCGTAACTGTTCATTGCCTTCACAGTTACCATTTATTCTTTTTTTGTTTCCTCTGCTTCTGAAGAAGTCCCGGTTTCTTCTGCTTCGGAAGGCATCTCCGTTTCCTCTCCTTCAGAGGGTATCCCGGTTTCTTCCTCCTTCACTTCTTTTTCGGTCTCTTCCTTCATACGTTCCGACGGAAGCCTGCCGTCCCACTCTTCCTCCGGTTCTTCCTCCGCAGCCTTTGCCTGCTGTTCCTGCTCCAGACGTTTCTGCTTCTCCTGCTCCAGTCTGTCCATTTCGGCCTCTGCTTCTTCCTCCGCCGCGTAAAAAGCTTCCCGCCTCCGGCGTCTTGCCTCTGCACGTTTCTTTTCCATCGCACGGCGCACCATCGCTTCCGTTCCGAAAAACAGGAACAGGAAAATGGAAATTCCAAGGGAAAACGGAAGCTTCGTGCCCGGAATCAAAAGCTTATCCGTGCGAAGCCATTCCATGAAGCAGCGGATCAGACCATACAGTGCCAGATACCGCATGAAAATCTCACCCTGGAACTTTTTTCGTCTCCTGCTTCCCAGAAGAAACAGTAAAAGTATCAGGCAGAGCACACTTTCGTACAAAAATACCGGATGTGCCTGTATGTAAGAGGTTCCGTCTATCGTCACCAGATTTTCCCGCATCAGTGCGGAAACCTCTCCGGAACGCACCGATGACAGCGGCATCTGCATGGCAAAATAGCTGTCCGTATATTCCCCGAAGGATTCCCGGTTGAAAAAATCTCCCCATCTTCCCACGATCTGCGCTGTGAGAAGTCCGATGCAGGCAGTATCCGCCATCTTTGCGAAGGAGCATTTGCTGAGCTTACAGAAAATTGCCGCACCAGCCACTCCTCCCAGAAGTCCTCCATAAAACGAAAGACCTCCGTTTCGGATATTGATGATTTCCTGAATATCGCTTTTGTACAGGCCCCAGTTCAGGAGTACATACACCATCCGCGCACCGACAACTCCAAGAAGAATGGACGGGATGCACATTCCAAGAAGCTGATTGGGATTCTGGCCCCGGCGTTTTCCTTCCAGCAGCATCAGAAAAATCCCGAGAAGCATTCCCGCTCCGATAAGGATTCCATAAATTGTAAGTTCAAATCCTGCAATCTTCAGAGCCCGCGGCACATATTCCAGTACGATTCCAGGATTCGGAAAACGAATTGACATATCCATAAAACACCTGTTTTATACGTTGAAACGGAACAGGATCACATCGCCATCCTGAACAACGTATTCTTTTCCTTCCATTCGCACGAGGCCCTTCTCTCTTGCTCCTGCATAGGAACCGCAGTCCAGAAGGTCCTGATAATTGACAACTTCTGCTTTAATAAATCCTCTTTCAAAATCTGTATGAATTTTTCCGGCAGCCTGAGGTGCCTTTGTACCGATCTTGATCGTCCATGCTCTTGTTTCATCCTCCCCGGAGGTCAGGAAGCTCATCAGTCCAAGAAGACGGTAGCTTGCGCGAACCAGCTTCTCCAGACCTGATTCCGTCAGTCCCAGATCTTCCAGGAACATTTTCTTTTCGTCTTCTTCCAGTTCTGCGATTTCCTCCTCGATCTTCGCACAGATGACGAACACCTCGCTGTTCTGCTCCTCTGCATACTTTCTGACCTTCTGGACATGCGGATTGGAAGCGGCATCCTCTGCCAGTTCCTCTTCTGCCACATTGGCGGCATAGATCACCGGTTTCGCGGTAAGAAGATTATAGGTTCCAAGCCATACCTCTTCATCCTCATTTTCCAGTTCCAGCGTAATTGCCATCTGTCCGTCTTCCAGATGTGTTTTCACCTTCTGAAGGAAGGTCAGTTCTTTTGCAGCCTCTTTATCCATACGGGCAGTCTTGGTCACCTTTGCAATTCTTCTCTCCAGAATTTCCAGATCGGAGAAGATCAGCTCCAGATTGATCGTTTCAATATCGCGAAGAGGATCGATGGAGCCATCCACATGAATGACATTGCCGTCTTCAAAGCAGCGTACGACATGGACAATGGCATCCACCTCACGGATATTGGCAAGAAACTGGTTTCCAAGTCCCTCTCCTTTGGAAGCTCCCTTTACAAGACCGGCGATATCCACAAATTCAATCACAGCCGGTGTCACCTTTTTGGAATGATAAAAATCTCCCAAAAGCTTCAGACGTTCATCCGGAACCGTAACAATTCCCACATTGGGATCAATGGTGCAGAACGGATAATTGGCAGATTCCGCTCCGGCCTTTGTCAAAGAATTAAACAACGTACTTTTGCCCACATTCGGCAAACCTACAATACCAAGCTTCATAGCAAGTCCCTCTTTTTCTTTTTTTCATTTTTTTCTGACGCTATTTTAACATAAGCATCTGTCGAAGTAAAGCGGTTACTGGTCAGTCCGTTCCCAGTAACGGCATGAACAATATCAGTCCCCGGACATGATCATCAGGAGCCGCCCAGAATCAAATGTGATCTCCGCCGTGTCTTCTGTGATTTCGTTGCTCACCGTCAGCCCGCTGTCCGTCAGTGTAAGCCTGTGTCCGTTCAGCGGATATCGGAATCCCTTCAGGGTAAGCCCTTCCACATCGCCGCCCATCGGGAAGAAGGAAACAAAGTTTCCTGTCTGTTCTGTTTTCTTTAAGGCAGTCCCGCTCTTTACAGGCATAATAGTATTCCAGGCATCCACAAGACGGATCCGCGCCCCATGATCTTCTCCCAGAAAGAGAAGTCCCAGATTCGCCATCACATGATCAACTCTGGTTCCCGTAGCTCCAAGAATTGCAATCTCTCCAGCTCCCCGGCCGATGGCAAACATGGTCGCCGACTGTGTATCCGAATCGTCCTTTTCCGGTTTCAGCCGGATAATCTCCATTCCCGGTGTCTCTTCCAGAAAGCGGATCCCCTCCGGAGAAAGACTGTCAAAATCACCTACCGCCGCATCCGGCAAAATCCCCTCCGGTCCTGCTGTTTTTCGAAAAAAATCCAGGCCTTTGTCCGCAGCGATCAGATAAATCCGGTTTCGTCCTGCTCTGTCTATTTCCTTTTTCAAAAAATCGAGGGCAAAATCCTCCATGATATTGCCCCCGCTTACAATTATCGTATCAATCATCTGCCGCCTCTTTAATCTGTCTCTCCGCCCATTTTTTCCATTTTCCGGCGGATATGTCTTACGTTTTCTCCCAGGTCTCCGCGGAACACATAGGAACCTGCCACGATCAGATTGGCTCCGGCTTCAATCACCGTTTCCAGTGTTTCATCATTAATTCCGCCGTCCACCTGAATATCCACATCCAGATCTTCCTCTTCGATCAGTTCCCTCAGTTCCCGGATCTTTTCCGTACACTCATCCATGTACTTCTGTCCTCCGAAGCCGGGCTGTACCGTCATGACCAGCACATGATCCACGTCTCTCAGAAGATGACTGATGTCATTTACCGGCGTTGCCGGCTTGATGGAGATCCCTACCCGGACACCAGCATCGCGGATCAGCTCGATCGCCTGTTCCAGATCGTCACATGCCTCTGCATGTACCGTAATGGAATCGGCACCGCACCGTACAAAATCCTGAATATACCGTTCCGGAGCCATTACCATCAGATGAACATCAAAAAACATCCCGGATTCCTTCCGGATGGATTTAATCACAGGCATTCCAAAAGAAATGCTTGGCACAAAATCGCCATCCATTACATCAATATGAAGCCATTTTGCCCCGGCCTCCTCAAGGGTTCTGATCTGTTCGCCCAGTCTGTTAAAATCTGCCGCCAGAATAGACGGGCACAATCGATACACCATTAATATCTCCTTTTCTCTCTCAACTCTTGATAAAGTCCCAGATAATCCTCATACCTGAGACTGCTGATTTCTTCCTTTTCCAGGGCCTCCTTGACCGCACATCCGGGCTCGTGAATGTGTCTGCAGCCCTGAAATCTGCAGTTTCCCTCATACTTCCGGAATTCCCGGAAATAATCCTTCAGTTCCTGTTCCTCCATATCCGTCAGATACAGAGAAGTAAATCCCGGTGTGTCCACCAGAAACGTCTGGTCAGCCACAGGAATGATCTGGGAATGTCTTGTCGTATGGCGTCCCCTTTTCAGCTTCCTGCTGATCTCACCTGTTTCCATCTGCACCTCTTCCTGCATCAGATTTGTCAGAGAAGATTTTCCCACACCCGAGGGGCCTGCCACAACAGTGGTTTTTCCCCGGAGAGCCTGGCGGATTTCCTCCAGACCTGTCTTCTTTGCAGCACTGGCAAGAATCACATGATATCCGCATTCCCGATAAATTCCGGCAAGAAGATCCACCTCTTCCTGTTTCGCAAGATCGATCTTGTTGAAACAGATCACAGCCGGAATCCCCTGCTGTTCCATCATGATCAGGAAGCGATCCAGCAAAAGGAAATTCGGCTTCGGATCTTCCATGGCAAAAATCACAAATGCCTGATCCACATTGGCCACAGCCGGCCGGATCAGAGAATTTTTCCGGGGAAGGATCCTTACAAGATTTCCTTCTTTTTCTCTTTCATCCAGCACCGTGATCTCCACAAAATCTCCTACCAGCGGTTTCCGGTTATCCTTCCGGAAGATTCCTTTTGCCTTACATTCATATAATTGCCCGTCCTCTGCATACACATAATAGAATCCGGCAATTCCCTTCATAATTCTTCCCTGCATGAATCACTCTGCCTTTTCAAAGGTCAGCTGATACATTCCCAGCTGCTTATACTCTCCGTTCACCTGCTCATAGAGATACAGCTTTCCTTCCGTAACGCCGGCTGCACCGGAAACATTCAGCTGATACGGGAACTGAAGTACCTGGCCGTCCACGATTGTGCTGGCCGTCGGCATACCGTTAATTTCCTGAAGCAGTTCCAGACGGATCAGACCTCCCGCATAACCGGTGGGATTGTCCAGCCATTGCGTACATTTCCATGTTCCGTCTGCGCCTGTCGCACTCTGTACCTGAGTGGAGGACTGTGTCTGAGATGCCGTTGTCTGCGGAGCAGCCGTAGGCTCTGCAGGCTCGGGTGTCGGTGTCGGGCTTACTGCAGGCTCCTTATTTCCGCAGCTGATATATACCGTAAGAGGCTCATCCGGATTTGCGTAGGAATAGGCTTTTGGTTCCGTACGTACGACTTCTCCCTCATTCACAGCCGTGCTCTTTTCCTCTACCACATTGATCTCCAGCCATTTTCCGAGGAAAGTCAGCGCCTCATCAAGCTCCCAGCCCACAACATCCGGAACTTCCGCGCTGTCGCCATAATCAAGTCCGCGACTCACATAAAGGATCACCGTGTCACCAACCTTGGCAGATGTTCCTGCGTCCGGTTCTGTATAATATGCATATCCCGGATTCACCAGGACATATCCGTTTTCATCCAGATCACTGTAAACCTTCTTAATCTCTACCTTAAAGCCGGCATCCTCCAGGATCTGCTGTGCATCTGCACCTGTTCTGCCGTCCGTATCCGGAACGGTAACACTCTGTGCACCTTTGCTCACATAATATTTCACGGTCGTAAATGCTTCTACCTGAGATCCTTCCGGAATATCCTGATAGCAGATACGGCCTTTTTCCTGATCAGACGCCTGTTCGCCCATGATCTGAATTCCCAGTTTGCTGGAATTTGCAATCTCTGCTGCCTCTGCTTCTGTACGGCCGATCAGATTTGGAACGGTAACAAGGTCGCTGTCGTCATCTTTATCTGTATTTTCCACCTTTTTTTTCCGTATACCTTCCACAAGGCTTCCTCCGATCAGACCGGATGCCTTTCCAATGTATACGATCAGAAGCATCAGGGCAGCGGCACCGATGATCAGCGCAAGAATCGTGATAATCCGTCCCAGACTTCTGTTTCTGTCTGCTTTTATTCTGCGTTTCTTTTCACGGGAACGTCTTTCCTCGTAATCGTCATTCCCGTTGTCATAATCACCGTCATCATAATCCTGCTCTGTATCCTCTGTTTCATTTCTTCTGGATCCCGTCCGGGAAGTCTGCTTTGGCGTATGTTTGATCTCGCCCAGCTCTTTATCTGAAATTACCACGGTTTTCGCTTCCGTGTCCACTTCAGAGAGCTTTACAAAATCTCCCTGCGGCTCGATCAGAGAATGCTTCAGGTCTTCGATGACCTCTTCCATGCGGTCATATCTGCGGCCCACGCTTTTCTGGGTACACTTCAGAATGATCTGCTCCAGACTGTAGGGAAGATCCTCCGCATAAACCGACGGCGGAACCATTTCCTCCTGAAGATGCTTGATCGCGATGGCTACCGTGGTATCTCCATCAAAGGGCACCCGCCCTGTAACCATTTCATAAAGAGTAATACCCAGAGAATAAATATCACTTTTTTCATCACTGTAGCCGCCCCGCACCTGTTCCGGAGAGCTGTAATGAACAGATCCCATCACATTGGAGCTGATGGTATTGGAAGATGCGGCTCTGGCAATACCAAAGTCTGTTACTTTTACCTTTCCGTCTGTGGAAATAATGATGTTCTGAGGCTTTACGTCACGGTGTACAATGCCGTGATTATGGGCTGTCTCAAGTCCCATGGAAACCTGAATGGCAATACTGGTAGCCTCTTTTACCGAAAGCCTTCCCTTTTTCGAGATATACTCCTTCAGGGTAATGCCCTCGATCAGTTCCATAACGATGTAGTAGATTCCATCGTCATCGCCTACATCAAATACATTTACAATATTCGGATGGGTCAGGCCTGCTGCCGCCTGAGCTTCACTTCTGAATTTCTGAATAAAGGTTGCGTCTTCACGAAATTCCGGTTTGAGAACCTTCGCAGCAACAAAACGGTTCAGCTTATGATCCTTTGCTTTATAGACATCGGCCATCCCACCGGTTCCTATTTTTCCTAATATCTCATAGCGTTCTGCTATAATCATTCCCGTCTTTAACATTTCTCCACCTCATTTGTGAATGGTTCTACTAATACAATTGCAATATTGTCTTTGCCGCCGTTCATATTGGCCTCCCGAACAAGAATTTCTCCTTTTTTGGTGAGATCCTGATCTTTTTTCAGGATGATCTCTTCCATACTCTTATCCTCCACCATATTGCTGAGGCCATCGGAGCACATCAGGATCGTACTTCCCGGCTCCAGCTTGAGGTCAAAGAAATCAATATCCACTGTTCTCTCTGCGCCCAGCGCACGTGTAATGATATTTTTATCCGGATGATTTTTGGCATCTTCTGCCTTCAGCTCGCCCATCCTCACCATTTCCTGAACCAGAGAGTGGTCTCTGGTCACCTGATGAATTCCGTTTTCAATCACATAAAGACGGCTGTCTCCCACATTCGCCACATACGCATAATGTCCCACGATCGTCAGCACAACGATCGTAGTTCCCATTCCCCGGAGCTGTACATCCCTCCGGGCCTGTTCCCGAATCTCCGTATTGGCAGTTTCTATGGCATGACGGATGACCTTAATAGGATTAAAATCCGCATTTTTCTGAATCTCGTCAATCAGAATCTGGACCGCATGCGAAGATGCATAATCTCCGGCATTATGTCCTCCCATTCCATCAGCAACGACAAACAGATTCGGAAGATTCCCTACCGGGTCTTTTGAGACAAACACATAATCCTGGTTCATCTTCCGCTTCTGCCCTACATCTGTAGCTGAATATACCCTCATGTCACTTCTCGCTTTCTGTTTTTTCAATATAACTCTTTCTCAGTTGCCCACAGGCACCGTCAATATCGCTGCCCATTTCCCTTCTAATAGTACCATTTATTCCACATTTTTCAAG